>NZ_JBFAXY010000011.1:0-256989 GCF_040681035.1 Nocardia sp. NPDC051911 | reverse complement strand
GCGTTTGCGCGGCCGCCGCGCACGCGACGAAGGAGCAAGCGGCGGTCGCGCAAACGCGAGCCACAAGGGGGCCGCGAACACGCCGCGACGAAGTCGCGGCAAATTGAACACAGTAGGCTGTGGCCGTGTCGAGACGAGCCGATGGCAGGGCGGACGATGAGCTCCGCGAGGTCCGGATCACCCGTGGTTTCACCACGCATCCAGCTGGTTCGGTGCTGGTGGAGTTCGGGCAGACGCGGGTGATGTGCACCGCGAGCGTCACCGAGGGGGTGCCGCCGTGGCGGCGTGACTCCGGGTTGGGCTGGCTCACCGCCGAGTACGCGATGTTGCCAGCTGCGACGCACACTCGCAGCGGGCGGGAATCGGTGAAGGGCCGGATCGGCGGACGGACCCAGGAGATCAGCCGTCTGATCGGCCGCTCGCTGCGCGCCTGCATCGACCTCGCCGCGATCGGGGAGAACACCATCGCCATCGACTGCGATGTGCTCCAGGCCGACGGCGGTACCAGGACGGCCGCCATCACCGGCGCCTACGTGGCGCTGGCGGATGCCGTGACCTATCTCGGCGCGGCGGGCGCGCTGGCCGACCCGCAGCCGATCTCCTGTGCGATCGCCGCGGTGAGCGTCGGCGTGGTCGACGGCCGGGTGCGGGTGGATCTGCCCTACGAGGAGGACTCGCGCGCCGAGGTCGATATGAACGTGGTCGCGACCGATACCGGAACGCTGGTGGAGATCCAGGGCACCGGCGAGGGCGCCACCTTCCCGCGCTCCACGCTGGACAAGTTGCTCGATGCCGCGCTCGCGTCCTGCGAGCAGTTGTTCGTCGTGCAGAAAGAGGCGCTGGCGCTGCCGTATCCCGGTGTGCTTCCCGAGCCCGCCGAGTCGAAGAGGAAGTGATGACCCGCCGTCTGCTGGTGGCCAGCCGCAACACCAAGAAACTGAACGAACTGCGCCGCATCCTCGACGAGGCGGGCATCGCCGGAATCGAGATCGTCGGATTGAACGATGTTCCCCCGTACGACGAGGCGCCCGAGACCGGCGCGACGTTCGAGGAGAACGCGCTGGCCAAAGCGCGCGACGGCGCCGTGGCCACCGGATTGGCTTGCGTTGCCGACGATTCCGGTATCGAGGTGGACGCGTTGAACGGCATGCCGGGTGTGCTGTCGGCGCGCTGGTCGGGCAAGCACGGCGACGACGCGGCGAACAACGCGCTGCTGCTGGCACAGCTGTCGGATGTGCCGGACGAGCGGCGCGGCGGGCGGTTCGTGTCCACCTGCGCGCTGGTGGTGCCCGGCGGCGCGGAGACCGTGGTGCGCGGCGAATGGCCCGGCTCGATCGGGCGGAAGCCGGTGGGCGACGGCGGTTTCGGCTACGACCCGCTGTTCGTCCCGGAAGGCGGCGATGTCACCGCGGCCCAGTTGACGCCCGCCCAGAAGGACGCGGTGTCGCATCGCGGGCGGGCGCTGGCCCAGTTGACGCCCGCGCTGGCTGCGCTCGCCGAAGGCTGACGCCTCAGACGCCGAAGGTCTGCTTGACCTGCTTGGCGTTGACGTGTTCGACGAAGAACGACAGCAACGGGATGGTGCCCGCGAGCAGGGTGCCGACGGTGCGCAGGACCGGCCAGCGGACCTTGACCGCGAGGTCGGCGGTGACCAGCAGGTAGACGAAGTACACCCAGCCGTGCACGACCGCGATCCAGCTGGGGGTGGCCACGTCGAAGCCGTACTTGGCGATCATCTCACCGGTGAGCAGCAGCAACCAGAGGCCGGTGATCCAGGCCAGCGCCCGATAGCGCAGCAGCGCCGGACCGATCTTGGCGGCGTTCCCGGCCCTGGCCGGGGCAGCGGTGGTCTCGGTGGAATTCTCGCTGGTGGTCAACCGGCGCTCCTCTCGCGGGTGTGCAGGCCTGCCGTGCGGACCTGTTCTTCGATGTCGTCGGCGTGCAGCGCGGCGAGGTATCGGTTGTACTCGGCGAGCACGGGGTCTTCATCCCGGACGGCCTTCGGGCGCTCGGGCAGCAGTCCCGCCGGGAGTTCGGTCGGCGCGATCGGCTTCGCGGCGCGCCTGGCTGTGGGTGCATCGCGCCGCGAAGCCGCGGCGGACTCGTTGTTTTCCTCTGGTTCGCCTGCCTCGCGTTCCAGCCGCACGAACCGGAAGTAGGCGAAGACGGCGAAACCCGCGAACAGGGGCCACTGCAGCGCGTAGCCGAGATTCTGTGCGGTGCCGGTCGCGGACTCGTACCGTTCCCACTGCCACCAGGCCAGCCCCAGGCAGCCCAGCGCGGCGACGATCACCAGCGCGATGAGGGCCGGGCGGTTGTGTGCCGAGCGGCGGGGTGAGGCGGACACGGCTTCTACGGTACCCGTTCTACTACGCGGGCCGTAGAACAAGGTGCGCCGTCCCGCGCCTGCTGTGACCACGGTCATCGAGGCGACGACCGGTGCGGAGCGGACCGGCGCTCGGGGCGGTGTCGGATGCAGAGACGAGCGGCCGCGCGCCCGCTGCCGGATGTGGCTTCCGATGTGGCAGCGGGCCGCTGCAAATCACGCAGTCGTCACGAGTGGTGCCGCTCGCCGCCATGTGGCAACGCGCATCGGGCGTCCGCTCCGGCGCGTGCCACCGAGCGCGCGGCCGGACTCCGCCTGCGGTGAACTCGACGAGTCGGCCCGGTTCGACCGCAGGGGCCGCGCGCACGACGCGGACCCTTCCGGGCGCATCGACAACCGGGCCCCGGCGTGCAGTTGCCCACTGACTGCTCCGGTGTTGCTCCGCTCAGAACGAGTAGGTGACTCCGGTCTTGCGCTCCGACTCTGCCCACAGCCGCTGCCACAGGTCCTTGTTCTGCGACAGGCGGGTGGACGACGAGGGTTTCACCGGGCCCTGGCTGCCGAAGAGCCGGGTCGGGCCCCAGTAGGTCTCGGGATCGGCGTCCGGCATGGTGGCGGCGAACAACGTCGAGTGCGCGGCCTTGGCGGGCGAGTGCCCGATCAGGCGGATGAACGGCTTGGAGATGTGGTCGAGCGGGGTCTCGGTGTGCGCGAAGAGGTCGGTGGCCGAGACACCGGGGTGCACCGCGTAGGAGCGCTTGCGGGAGCCGGATTCACGCAGCCTGCGCTGCAGTTCACGGGCGAACATCAGATTGCACAGCTTGGCCTGCGCATAGGCGAGATTGCGCTGGTAGCGGCGCTTTTCGTAGTCGAGGTCGTCGATCCAGAGCTTCGGCGTCTGCTTGTGCGCGATGCTGGAGAGGGTGACCACCCGATCGGTGATCCGGTCCAGCAGGAGGCCGGTGAGCGCGAAGTGCCCGAGGTGATTGACGCCCCACTGGGTCTCGAAGCCGTCTTTGGTTCGCGAGAACGGGATGTTCATCAGGCCGGCGTTGTTGACCAGGACGTCGAATTCGCCGCTGTCGTCGGCGAACTTGCGTACCGAGGACAGATCGGCCAGGTCCAGTTCCGCCACGCGGACATCGCCGTCGATGCCCGCGGCGACCTCTTTCGCCTTGACCGCGTTGCGGCAGGCCATGATCACGGTCGCGCCCTTGGACGCCAGGACTTTCGTGGTGACGGCGCCCAAGCCGCCGTTCGCGCCGGTGATGACAAAGGTGCGTCCCGTCTGGTCCGGGATCTCAGCTGGTTTCCACGCCATGCGCCAACCTTACTCTGGAGTAAGTTTCCGGGGAAGATATCGGCATCGATCGTCTCAGACGCAAGGGCTCGTGTCGCGGAACGCGCCCGCGACACGAGCTGTCGGCCGGGTCGTTCAGCGGCCGCTGCCGATGGGTTGCCCGAAGGCGGCCGCGAGTACGGCACCCACCGTGTCGCTCCACACCTGCCAGGTGGCGGGGTCCAACGTCATCGAGCCGACATCGGTGATGGTGACGCCGCCGGCCACCGGCGCGCCCGCGAAGCGGTCCTTCAGCCACAGCAGCGCGCGCGGTGCGGCGATCGGGTCCAGGGTCAGGTGCTCGCTGAAGTGGTCGCGGATGTACTCGACCCGCGCGCCCGGGTCCTCGGCATAGGTTCCGACGAGCTCGTTGACCGGTCCGACCGGGATCAGCCAGTCGGCATTGGCCTGGTACATCAGCATCGGCATGTCCGGCACGGCCTTGCCGAGCTTCGTCTTGTGCAGCACGTCGGCGACAGCGGGGTCGGTGAAGGGATTCTTCGCCAGCATCCCGAGGTTGTCGGCGAACGGGAACAGCGCGGCCTGGTAGCTGGCGCAGAGTTGTTCCTTGCCCGCGATCATGAGCTTGCCCAGGCCGTTCGCGTTCTCGTCGAGGAATTTCCGCAGCTCGGGATATTCGCGCGAGACGCCGAGCGCGCCCGCGAAGATCAGCCCGGCGGAGAGATTGCCGTTGGCCATCCGCAATGCGGCCGACAGGTCGGCGGGGATGCCGCCCTCCGCGGTGCCGACCACGTTGAGTTCGGGTGCGTAGTCGCGCTTCAGTTCGGCGGCCCAGCCGGTGGCGATCGCGCCGCCGGAGTAGCCCATCATCCCGACCCTGGTCCCGGTCCCGGACAGTTGCATCGGTGCGAAGTTCTCCGCGGCGCGAATGCCGTCGAGCGTGATCCGGCCCGCCAAAGGACCTGCGGCGTAAGCCGAGTCGGGCCCCTGGTGGTCGGGGATCACCGCGGCCCAGCCTTGGGCCAGTGCGGCCTGCACCTCGAGGAACTGGGCCGCCACCAGGGTGGAGCCGGTCAAGGTCGCGGGGATGGAACCCATCTGGAGTTGATACGACGGCATGCAGTAGTTGCCGGTCGAGTCTTCGGCGATCTGGTAGGAGAACAGCGGCCGGTCGGCGACGTAGCCGCGCGGCTTGATCACCGTGGCCACGGCGGGGATGGCCTCGCCGCGGGAGTTGGTGGAGCGGTAGGACAACTGCCAGGCGTCCACGTTGACCGGGAGCAGCGACAGGTTCGCCAGATTCACCTGGCGTGCGGCGATGATCTGGCCGGGGGACAAGTCGGTGTAGGTCTGCGCGGGCGGGCGATAGAACGCCGGGTCGAAGCCCGGCGGCAGCGGCGGAAGGGGGAACGGCAGTGCGGGCTGGACCACCGGATCGTCCGGCGCGGGCTCGGCGGCTGCCGAGGCGGGGAGGAAGGGCAGTCCCACCGCCACCACGGCGAGCGCCGCGAGCAGCTTCGGTGCGTGCTTGCGCGAAATGACCACGCGAGAACCTCTTCGTTCTGTGAGCCACATTTGTGAGCCCCATCGGTTTCAGACTGGACCCGAGTATGCGGCGTCATGACCCGGATCACAAGTACGAATCGGGCGGCGGCCAAGGCATGCGGGGTAGTTCGTGGTCGCCGGGATTTCGCTACGGTGAGAGATATGACGGCGACAGTGGGCAGGCAATACGGCGGGCGTGCCGTCGTGGAGCGGAAAGCCGAGCGGCGTCAGCGGTTCCTCGACGCGGCCACCCGGATCTTCGCCGAGCGCGGTTACGCCGATTGCTCGCTGGCCGACGTATGCGCCGCCGCGGGTCTGTCCAAGCGTCAGTTCTACGAGGAGTTCCAGACCAGGGAGGACGTTCTGGTCGCCGCGTACGACCGGATCCAGGACGAGGCCGCCGCGGCCGTGGTCGCGCGGATGGACGCGCTCGACCCGCGGTTCGACCTGCGCGCCGCGATGACCGCCGTGGTGACCGCTTATCTCGAGTCGATCGGCGCCGATCCCTACCGCGCCAAGGTCGCCTTCATCGAAGTGGTGGGCGTGAGCGAACGGATGGAGCGCCACCGCCGCGAACGCAGGCACGCGTGGGCTTCCGTGCTGGAAACCCACGTGGTTCCGGTGGTTGCTCCCGGTTCGCGGGTGCGCGGCACGCCGGGGTGGGGGGCGAGCGCCTTGATCGGCGCGATCAACGGGCTGGCGCACGAGTGGGTGCTCGCCGATCCGCGTCCGTCGGTGGCCGAACTCGTCGATCTGCTCGTGCCCATCGCGATGTCGCTCATCGAGCGGCCGGAGGAAGCGCCGGAGGGCGAACCCGGCTGATTCGCTGCCGTGTCGCTGGATATCCATCGACGCGGCAAAAGCCCATACTGGGCTGATGGCCGGTTCGGTTGCTGTCGCCGCGGACCCTGTTGCCCCGATGGGCAGGGCCAAGACAAACATCGTATTCGGCACCATCGTGCTCGGCATGCTCATGGCGGCGCTGGACCAGACCATTGTGTCCACCGCGCTGCCCACCATCGTCGCCGACCTCGGCGGGGCGGGGCACATGGCGTGGGTGGTCACCTCGTACCTGCTCGCCGAGGCGGTGGCGACCGCCCTCGCCGGAAAGCTCGGCGATCTGTTCGGCCGCAAGCTGGTGTTCCAGATCAGTGCGGTGATCTTCATCGTCGGCTCGATGGTCGCAGGCCTGGCGAACGGCATGCTGGTGCTGGTCCTCGCTCGCGGGATCCAGGGCTTCGGCGCGGGCGGACTGATGGTCACGTCGATGGCGCTGATCGCAGACATCATCCCGTTGCGGCAGCGGGGTAAGTACCAGGGCGCGCTGGGTGCGGTATTCGGCGTGACCACGGTGATCGGTCCGACGCTGGGCGGCCTGTTCACCGACCACGCCAGCTGGCGCTGGTGCTTCTACGTCAACGTGCCGGTCGCGGTGGTGATGATCGCGTTGGCGGCCCGCACCATCCCACGGGTGCGCGCGGCGGCCAGGCCGATCATCGATTACCTCGGCATCGGCTTGGTGGCGCTGGGCGTCTCCTGCCTGATCCTCGGCCTGGAATGGGGCGGGCAGCAGTACGCGTGGGGCTCGCCGACGATCGTCGGCCTGTTCGCCGCGGCGGCTTTCCTGCTCGTCACGTTCGTCGGGGTCGAGTTGCGCGCAGAGGAACCGATGCTGCCGATGGGGTTGTTCCGCAGCCGGGTGTTCACGGTGTGCTCGATCCTCAGTTTCATCGTCGGCTTCGCCATGCTCGGCTCGATGACCTACCTGCCCGCGTATCTGCAATACGTCGACGGTGTTTCGGCCACCATGTCGGGTGTTCGCACACTGCCGCTGGTGGTGGGCCTGTTCACCACCTCGATCCTGTCCGGGCAGGTGGTCGGCAAGACCGGGCGCTACCGGTACTTCCCTATCGCGGGCACGTTGGTCATGGCGCTCGGCCTGTACTTGATGTCGACGATGGGCCGGACCACCGGCACATTGCTGGAGTCGCTGTACATGCTGATCCTCGGCCTGGGTATCGGACTGGCGATGCAGGTGCTCACCATCGTCGTGCAGAACACCGTGCCCTACGCCCAGCTGGGTACCGCGACCTCCGGTGTCACGTTCTTCCGCACGCTCGGTAGCGCCTTCGGGACGGCCATCTTCGGCACGCTCTACAGCAACCAGATCGGCCCCAACCTCGCCGCCGCGCTGGCTCAGGTGCGCGTGGTGCCACCCGAGGTCGCGGCGGACCCGCAGGCGTTGCGCGCGTTGCCCGCCGAACAGTCGGCGCCGATCATCGATGCGTACGCGGACTCGATCGATTACGTGTTCTTCTGGGTCGTTCCGATCGTGTTGGCCGGATTCGTGGTCGCGTGGTTCCTGCCCGAGGTGCCGCTGCGTGACAGCGCGCGGGCGGGAGCGGGCGATGTGGGCGAAGGGTTCTCGGTGCCCGACTCGCCCGATCGGCTGGTGCAACTGGAACGCGCCATCGCGGGCACCATGCACCGAGCGGGGGCGGAGGATCCGATCGGCGCGCGCATCCTCGCCGACGCGGACAGCGACCTCACACGCGGTGAGGCATGGGCGCTCGGCCAGGTGTATCTGCGCGACCGGGTGCGCGGTGACGCCACGCTGGCCGGAATCGCCTGGGCGCACCGAGTGCCCCAGGAGGTGATCGAGCCGATCTACGACCAGGTCGGCGCGGAGGGCTATCTGACGCGAGAGGGTAAACGCTTGCGGCTCACCGATTCCGGTGCGGCCGAGATGGATCGGATCAAGGCGGCCTGGCGGCGCTGGCTCGACACCAGGCTCGACGACTGGAACGAGGCCGACCCGGCCGATCGCGCACTGCTGGATCAGGCGCTGACGAACATCGCCACGAAGTTGCTGGAGGACCACGCGCGCGAGCAGGAAACGGTGCCCGCCTGACCGCTCTTGCGGTCGATTACTCGTAGACGTATATTCGTAGACGAGTAAGGAGGAGGTGCCGCGATGAAGAAACGCAAGGTCGACAACCTGCTGGCGCTCGCGGTGCTGTCCGTGATCGTCGAGCGCCCCATGCATCGCTACGAAATCGCCCAGACCCTGCGTGACCGGGGCAAGGACCACGACATGGCGATCAAATGGGGTTCGCTCTACACGGTCGTGCAGAACATGGCCAAGGTCGGGTTCCTCGAGGTCGTCGGCAGTGAACGGGCGGGCGCCCGTCCCGAGCGAGTCATCTATCGGATCACCGACGAGGGTCGCGCCGAGATGGCCGATTGGACCAGGGAACTGCTGTCGACTCCGGAACCGGAACCGCACCGGTTCGTCGCGGGGCTGTCGATTCTCGCTGTGCTTCCGCCCGCCGAGGTGGTCGAACTGCTCGCCACCCGCCTCGAAGCGCTGGATCGAACCATCGAGACCGTACGTCGTGAACTCGGCGAACTCGCGGGCGCGTTGCCGCGATTGTTCATCGTCGAGTCCGAGTTCGGACTGGCGATGCTCGAAGCCGAGGCGGCGTGGACGCGCTCGCTGCGCGCGGAACTGACCGAGGGCACCTTCCCCGGACTGGCGCAATGGCGCGAGTGGCACGAGCGCGGCGCGCTGCCGTCGGAGGTCGCCGAAATGGTGGAGAGGGGGATGGCCGAGGACTAGCCGAGAAACCGGACCCGGCGAAGGTGCGGCAACACCGCCGCCGGGCCCGATCGAACAGTCTCGAACCGCGCCCGCGAACGCGCACCCGGCTACAAGGCTGGCAACCACAGGATAACCGGGTGGGTGGCGCGTGTGTCGGTCCGGGAACCGAAACCCATATCGCACGAATCCTGGAGACACCCATGTCCACAACACGTACCGCCCTGGTGATCGGTGGCGGCATCGCCGGCCCCGTCGTCGCGACGGCCCTGCGCAAAGCGGGCATCGACGCCCGCGTCTACGAGGCCTATCCCGGCCCTTCCTATGGCATCGGCAGCGGACTCGCGCTCGCGCCGAACGGCGTCGCCGCGCTCGACATCATCGGGGCGGGCGACCCGGTCCGCGCCATCGCGCTTCCGGTCCGCAACATGAACATGTCCGTCGGCGCGAAGGTGCTGGCGATGCCCGGCATCCCCGATATGCCGCCGCTGCAACTGGTCGATCGCAGCGAGCTGCACCAAACGCTGCACCGGCACGCGGTCGCGGCGGGCGTTCCGTTCGAGTACGACAAGCGCCTGGTCGATGTGCGCGAGGACGCGTCGGGCATCACCGCCCAGTTCGCCGACGGCAGCACAGCCACCGCCGACGTGCTGATCGGCGCGGACGGCATCCGCTCGCGGGTGCGCACGCTGATCGACCCGAAGGCGCCCGGCCCCGACTACACCGGCATGCTCGGCTTCGGCGCGACCACCGAGTGCGACGCCGACATCCCCCCGGACACCATGACCTTCGCGTTCGGCAAGCGGGCCTACTACCTGTACTGGCCGCTCGGGGACGGGCGGGTGGCATGGGGAGCGAACCTGCCGCACAAGGAGTATCTGTCGCTCACCGCCGCGCGGGCGGTGCCGAGCGCGCACTGGTTGCGCATCCTGCGCGAGGTCTACGGCGACGACACCCCTGGCGGCGAGCTCGCTCGGCGCACCACCGAGGAGCAGTTGGAGGTGGTCGGCGCGCTGCACATCATGCCGCCGGTGCCGCACTGGTATCGCGGGCGGATGGTGCTGGTCGGCGATGCGGTGCACGCTCCGTCCAACAGTTCCGGTCAGGGCGCGTCGCTGGCGATCGAGAGCGCCGTGCAGCTGGCCCGCTGCTTGCGTGATCTGCCCGCTCCGGAGGCGTTCGCGGTGTACGAGCGCTTGCGGCGCGAGCGGGTGGAAGGCGTCGCGGCGCGCGCGGCGAAGATCAATCACAGCAAGACGCCGGGGCCGGTGGGACGCAAGGTCATGCAGTTGCTCATGCCGGTCATGGCCAAGACCGTGATGAAACCGGAGAAGACCATGGGCCCGGAGCAGCGCTACCGGATCGACTGGGACGCTCCCGCCGAGCACGAGCTCGCGTCGGTCTGAGTCGGCCGGAGGTCCCTCGGGTCCGAGCGACCCGGGGGACCTCCGGTGCGGCTATCGGCGGCGGAATAGAGTTGCGTGGTGAGCGATAGGGATTCCGATGGAAATCTGGATCTGAACCAGTTGCGCACCTTCCTGGCCGTGCACCGGGCCGGTTCGATCACAGCCGGGGCGCGGCTGGTCGGCTTGTCCCAGCCGACCGTGACCGGCCAATTGCAGGCGTTGGAGAAGCGGCTCGGCGCGCGACTGTTCGACCGATTGCCGCGCGGCGTCGCGCCGACCGCGGCGGCGACCGAGCTGGCGGCGCGCATCGCCGCGCCGCTGGACGCGCTGGACACCGTGGCGGGTCCGGTCCACCGGGCCGAACCCGCGCCACAGCCCGCCGTTCGTCTCGCCGGACCCGCCGAGTTCCTCGCGGTGCACGGGCTCCCCGCGCTGGCGCCACTGGTCGAGCGAGGGGTTCGACTGGCGGTCCACGCGGGGCTGACCGACGACTTGCTCGGCGGGCTGCGGGCCGGGCACTTCGACCTGGTGGTGTCGACGGTCCGGCCCAGAGGCCGGACGGTGGTCGCCGAACCGCTGGGTGACGAGGAGTTCGTGCTCGTCGCCGGGCCGCAGGTCGCCGCGCGCGTCGACGGCGACCTGTTGCGGACCAAGGGCCCGGTCGCGTTGTCCGATGTTCCGCTGGTCAGTTACGCCCCGGATCTGCCGATCCTGCGCCGGTATTGGCGGCACGTCTTCGGCGTCCGGCTCGCCGCCGAGGCCGCGGTGGTCGTCGCCGATCTGCGCGCGGTCGCCGCGGCGGTCGCGGCGGGCGCGGGGATCAGTGTGCTGCCGCGATATCTCTGTGCGGCCGAACTGGATTCGGGATCGCTCGTCGCGCTGTTGGAACCGGAGGACCCGCCGATCAACACGGCATTCCTGGTGCGTCGGCCCGGACCCGCTGTCCGCCCGCACGTCGAGCTGGTCCGTCAGCGGCTGACCGCCGCGGCGCTGCACTGGTGAGCGCGGGCCCGCTCAGTATCGCGCCGCGCGGTCGCGCAGAATTCGCGCGGTCCGCTCGTCGCCGGGCAGGAACGCCTCCAATTGCAACTCGGCGAGCGTGACGTCCACCGCGGTGGCGAAGGAGGTGAGCGTGGTGATCAAACGCAATTCCCCTTCGGCGCAGCGCAGGCGCAGCGGCACCGCGAAACCGAGATGGTCCGGTCCCGGTTCGGCCTGGGGCAGATACGTCTCCAGCTCGGCGATCAGCTCGTCCAAGGCGGGATCGGGGCTGCGGGCCATCCGGTTGCGCAGCGCCTCGGTGACGTGCCGTCCCCATTCCGGCAGGTTGACCACGCGGGCGGCCAAGCCGTCCGGGTGTAGCGCGAGCCGCAGCACGTTGACCGGCGGCTCCAGCAGCCACGGCGCGGCGCCCTCGGTGAGCACCTCGAAGGCCGAGTTGGCGGCGAGCAGGACGCCGTGCGGCCGGACCACCAGCGCCGGGTAGGGCAGGTGGCCGTCCAGGATCGCCCGCAACGCCTCCAGCATCGGCGCCAATTCCACGGTATCGAGCGCCGATTCGGGGAAGACCGGCGCGTAACCCGCGGCGAGCAGCAGTCCGTTGCGCTCACGCAGTGACAGCTCCAGTGATTCGGCCAACCGCACCACCATCGTGCGTCCGGGGCGTGAGCGGCCCTGTTCCAGGAAGCTGAGATGACGCTGCGTGGTGTCGGCGCGGATCGCGAGATCCAGCTGGCTGACCCGTCGCAGCGTGCGCCAATGCTTGAGCTGCCGGGCGAACCCGGTGGACTCGGCCGCCGTCGTCATGGCAGCAGTATCGGGCGTCGGGCGGCGGCTTCGCCATACCTTGCGGGGAATCGCGCAGGCTCCGAACGACGGCAAGACTCCGTCCCATGAGCAATCAACTCGATGCACAGGAACTGTCCCGATTCGCCGATCGCTACATCGCGCTGTGGAACGAATCCGACGCGCAGGCCAGGCACAAGCTGATCCGGGAACTGTGGTCCGAGGACGGCGCCCAGGTGCTGGTGGATCCGCCGCAGGAGATGCGGGAAGCGCTTGCCCGACTGTCCTTCCCGATCCCGACCGTGCAGATCCGCGGCTACGAAGCGCTGGACCGGCGCGTGGATCGCGCCTACGAGGAATTCGTCGCCCCTGGTGAGCACGTGTTCGTACCCAAGGGGCAGGCGGTTCGTCTGTCACTGAATCTGATCGGCCTGACCTGGCACATGGTGACGAAGACCGACGGGGCGGTCGTCGGCGGCGGATACGACGTCATCGCGCTCGACGACGCGGGCCGGATCCGGTGGGACCACCAGTACATCGGTGTCGCGTGATGCGGGCCGTCGCCTACCATCTCGACCCCGCGCGCGGGGCGGCCGCGCTGACCGTCGCGCCGCAGGAGATGCCAGAGCCAGGGCCACGCCAAGTGGTGATCCAGATGCTGGCGGCGTCACTGAATCGTCGCGATCTCATGTTGCTGGACGGAACGTATCCGCTGCCCGCGACCCCGGGCGTCGTCCCGCTCAGCGACGGTGTCGGCGCGGTGATCGCCGTGGGCGAGGAAGTGACGCGCGCCGCGCTGGGCGACCGGGTGACCGCCTCCTACTTCGTCCGCTGGATCGACGGGCCACAGCGCCAAGCGCACGTGGTCGAGCAGTACGGCGCCACCTATCCCGGCATGCTCGCCATGTACGCGGTGCTGGAAGAGGATTCGGTGGTGCACGTGCCCGACCATCTCACCGACGTGGAGGCCGCCACGCTGACCTGCGCCGGAGTGGTGGCGTGGGCGGCGCTGACCACGCCGCTGCCGGTGCTGCCCGGCGAGACCGTCTTGACCGTCGGCAGTGGATCGGTGGGCCTTTTCGGTGTGCAGCACGCGAAAATGCTGGGCGCTTATGTCATCTCGGTGACCTCGAGCGCGCGAAAGGCCGAGCGGCTGCGCGCGCTGGGAGCCGACGAGGTGATCGATCGGAGCCGGACACCGGACTGGGAGCTGGCCGTGCTGGACCGCACCGGAGGCGACGGTGTGGAACACATCCTCGACGCGGTGGGCATGCCGACCCTGGCGAAATCCGTGCGGTCGGGCGGATACAACGCGCGGATCACGATGATCGGCGCGTTGCCCGCCACCGACGCGCCCGTAGGCAACCCGTTCGGGACGTCGTATCTGTCGATTCGCCGCATCGCGGTGGGCAGCCGGACGCAGTTCGAGGCGATGAACCGAGCGATCACCGCCCACGGGATGCGTCCCGTCATCGACCGCGTGTTCGCGTTCGAGGAAGCCGAAGCGGCCTACCGGTATTTCCGCACCGGAGACCCCTTCGGGAAGGTGGTGATCGAGTTCCCCTAGGACTCAGGGGCAGGCGGTGAGAATCCGCGTCATGGCGTCCTTTTCGGCCGCGGTGACCCAGAGTTGGTAGGCCGTCTTCACCTGGATCTGCCTGGTCACGTAGGCGCAGTGGTAACCCTTGTTCGGCGGCAGCCAATCGGCCGCGTCGGAGTCGCTCTTGGACTGGTTGGTCGGACCGTCCACGGCCTGCAGGTTCAGCGGGTCGTTGGCCAGGTCGCGGCGGCGTTCGGCGGAAAGCTTCTGTGCGCCTTTCTGCCACGCGTCCGAGAGCGCGACGACATGGTCGATCTGCACGTCGTCGGAGGACTTCGTGCCGCGCTTGAAGTCGATGGTCTTTCCGGTGTAGAAGTCGGCGAGCGTTCCGGTCGCGACGATGCACTTGCCCGACTTGAACGTCACGTCGGTCATGTCGCGCTGGAGGATGTCGTTGCGGGTGTCGCAGCCGTTGTTGCCGCCGGGCACCGAGACGTTGTCGGACCAGGGCGGCCCGAATTCGTCACGGCTGTATCCGGTCTTGGGCGCACGGTCGGCCACGCGCAGCGCGTTCAACAGCGCGAGCGCGTCGCGCGAGGGAATCGGGGCGGGCGCGTCGGCGCAGGACCGTCCGCCGGAACCGCAGCCCGACGCGGTCGACTGGCCGGGCGGAACGGTTGTGCAGGAGACCAGTCCGATGGAAGTCGCCACCATGATGCCGATCAGAGCCAGCCGTTGCACTGTGGACTTCATCGAACTTCCTAACGCCGAATCCCTTTGAAACTGTAACCGGCGAAAAGGTATCCAGTGACCGGCTTCGCGCAACCGATCGGCGCGTATGAGATTCGGCACAGCTGGCCGGTAACGGGCCGTGCGCCAGAGCTGCCGAGCCGGAGAACGGGGCCGCCCCCGAATCGCCGTGCCGGCGCCGATTCGGGGGCGGTGATCACGAGGAGGCCGGTGGAGCCGCGCGGTTGTGCGGATGGTTGTCCACTCCGAAGCCCGCACTGGGACGACACCACGGGGCTGATGAGGGGGAGGTCCCGAGGTGTCGAGCCGCGCCTGCTCCGGACTCACTCGTGATGATCAGGGGTGATCGATGTCCGGCGGGCGCCGGTGACCAGGGAAGCCGCTCTCCGGTTGCAGCACGCATCCGCTCCGTCTCGATCACGCTTTGTTCTACGTATCAAGACAGTAGATAGATGCCGCGCGAATTGGCAAGTTCGTTCGGACGGTTCGAAAAGTTTCTCAGCCGATCTTCAGTTTCGGCCACACATCTACTGCATGAGTACGGATGTATCCGAGATTTGCCGCCCTCGCGACGACCGGTTCGACGGGCCTGTGACGATGCTCACTCCACATCCGGTCACAGGCGGTGTGATTCCTGTGTCCAAACGGGTGCAGGCGAAAAGCCGGACCCGAAAGGACCACATCATGCCCACCGTCGACGTCATCGACTCGTTCATCAATTACCGCGACACCGGTGCGGGAGAGATCCCCGTCGTGTTCCTGCACGGCAATCCGACCTCCTCGCATCTGTGGCGCAACGTCATTCCGCACGTGGCCGACCGGACCCGAGTGCTGGCGCCGGACCTGATCGGCATGGGGGAGTCGGGCAAGCCGGACAGCGCCTACCGTTTCACCGATCACGCCGCCTACCTCGACGCCTGGTTCGACGCGCTCGGGCTGGACCGAGTGGTGCTGGTCGGACACGACTGGGGCGGCGCGCTGGGCATGGACTGGGCCGCGCGGCATCCCGGCCGCGTGCGCGGGATCGCGCTGATCGAAACGTTCCTGCGGCCGATGCGCTTCGACGAGCTGCCTCCGCTCGGCGCCGAGCTGTTCCGGAAGTTTCGCTCGGCGGAAGGGGAGCGGATGATCCTGGAGGAGAACATCTTCATCGAGTTCAACCTGCCGAAGGGCGTCGCCGACCTGTCGCCCGAGGACCACGACGTGTACCGGGCGCCGTATCCGACCCCGGCCTCGCGCAAGCCGCTGCTGGTGTGGCCGCGGGAGTTCCCGCTGGACGGCGAGCCCGCCGACGTGGTCGCCCTGGTGCGGAACTACGACGATTGGGCGGCCGCGACGCCCGAGGTGCCCAAGTTGCTGATGGCGTTGGAGAACGGCGTCGGGCTGGGATCGGCGGAGGCGATCGACTGGGCCGCGAGCACCTTCGCGAGCGCCGAGGTCGTCGCGATCCCTCCGGCGGGCCACCACGCGCCGGAGGATCGGCCGGACGAGATCGGCCGGGCGGTCGCGCAGTGGCTCGATCGGCACGCCTTGGTCGGTGCCGCCGCTCGCGCGTGATCTCGGCCGCGCTGT
This sequence comes from Nocardia sp. NPDC051911, assembly GCF_040681035.1. Taxonomy (NCBI): domain Bacteria; kingdom Bacillati; phylum Actinomycetota; class Actinomycetes; order Mycobacteriales; family Nocardiaceae; genus Nocardia; species Nocardia sp. NPDC051911. The sequence continues at coordinate 241,167 of NZ_JBFAXY010000011.1, read as the reverse complement.
GACCCGGCAGTGCTTGCGCCGACCGCGGCGCGGGCCGAATGATGGCCGGATGAGCACGGAGCACGAGCGGGTCGCGGCGGACGAGAAGGCCATGGTCGCCCGCGCGGTCGCGGGCGACCGGGACGCCGTCGCCGAGGTGGTGCGCCTGTTGCAGGACCCGCTGTACCGGCTGGCGCTGCGCATGGTCTGGCGGCCCGCGGAGGCCGAGGACGCGACGCAGGAGATCATGGTGCGCGTCCTCGATCATCTGCACACCTGGCGCGGCGAGGCGAAGCTGCTCACCTGGGCCTACCGCATCGGCGTCAACCACCTGCTGAATCTGCGGCGGCAGACCCCGCAGGAGGCCGCGGAACTGAGCTTGGACGCCTACCGGGACGGACTGGCCGACGGTCTGTCGGAGGCGGACTATCGCGGACCGGAAGCGGTGCTTCTAACTGCCGAGGTGCGGCTCACCTGTAGTCAAGGCATGTTGCAATGCCTGGCCCGGGACGAACGGATCGCGTTCGTGCTCGGCGACGTGTTCGAGCTGAACTCCACCGAGGCCGCCTGGATCCTCGACATCACCCCCGCCGCCTATCGAAAGCGGTTGGAGCGCGCCAAGAAACGGCTCGGGAACTTCCTGAACTCGACCTGTGGCCTGGTCGACCCGACGGCGTTCTGCCGCTGCTCACGCCGCGTGGACAAAGCTCTGGCGCTGGGACGGGTCGACCGGAGCCGTCCGGTGTACGCGCGCCATCCGGTCAGCGCGGGCGGGCGCACCGCGGCCGAGGCCGAACGGCAGATGATCCGGCTGCACGACGCGGCGTCGGTGCTGCGCGCGCATCCCGACTACGCCGCGCCGCAGGCGAAGATGGACGCGATCGCGGGGCTGCTCGGTTCGGGGCGTTTCCCCATGCTCGAGGAGACGTGAACCCGCCGCGTCGGTGATCAGCCCGGTGCTTCCGCGTCGGGTGAACCGGTGGCGGGTGAGGTTCCTCGTAGTTCCGTTGCCAGGCGTGTGATCTGCGCGGGGCCGACCCGGCAGCAGCCGCCGATGATCCGTGCGCCTCGGGCGAACCAGTCCCTGGCTTGCCCTGCGGTGAACCGGGTGGGGCCGGTCCAACGGTGGCGCGCCGCATCCCAGTCCTCACCGCTGTTCGGGTAGGCGACCACGGGCTTGCCGGTTCCCGCGGCGAGTTCGACCGCGGCGGCGACATCGGCGGGCGCGCAGCAGTTCACGCCGATCGCGACGATCGAGTCCGAGCCCGCGGCCACCGCGAAGGCATCGGTGAGCGGTTGCCCGGCTCTGGTGCGCGCGCCGTCGACGGTGTAGCTCAGCCATGCGGGCACGCCGAGGTCGTTCACCAGGTCGACCAGCGCTTCGGCTTCGTCGACGTCGGGAACGGTCTCCAGGGCCAGCAGGTCGGCGCCCGCCTCCGCGAGCACCTCCATGCGCGGTCGATGCCAGGCCCGCAGTTCGGCCACGGTGCGCCCGTAGCGGCCACGGTATTCCGATCCGTCCGCCAGCGCGGCGCCGTAGGGGCCGACCGAGGCGGCGACCCAGCGGCGTCGATCAGCGGTCTCGGCGTCGCACGCGGCACGAGCCAGCGCCACGCCACGTCGCCACAGCTCCACCGTCTGCGCCTTGGTCAGCCCGCGCGCGGCGAAGCCATCGAAAGAAGCCTGATAGGTGGCGGTGGTCGCGATGTCGGCGCCCGCCCGGAAATAGGCTTCGTGCACGGACCGGATCGCGGCGGGATCGTCCACGAGCAGACGGGCCGACCACAACGCGTCGGACAGGTCGTGGCCGCGCGCCTCCAGCTCGGTGGCCAGTCCACCGTCCGAGATCAGTGCCCCCGCCGCAGTGTCGAACAGCACGGCTCCACTGTAGGACGCGGATTCACTCGTCGTCGGTGGGCTGGGCGGTCGGGGGTACCCCGGTGTCGAGGAAACGGATGAGCCGGTCGATGCGCGCGGTGTGGTCGGCACAGCGCTCCAAGTGGTGTCCCAGCAGTGCGTTGTCGATCGCGACTTCGGTGGACGGCTGGGACGCGGGGTCGCGCAGCGCGGAATGCAGTTGCCGGTGCAGCGTTTCCATCGAATGGTCCGCGGGCGTCTCCTCCTCCGGCAGCGGGTGCCGACCGGCGACCGCTCGCCCGGCCGAAGCCGTACGCTCGGCCGCCAGCTTGCCCATCGCGGCGAGGATGTCCAGGATGGGTTGCTCGGCAGCGTGTCCGGGGTGACTCTGATACACCTTGTCGGCGACCCGGCTGGCGAGCCAGCCGATGCGGGACAGCTCACCGGCGATCTGGATCGCGGTCACCACATGCCGCAGGTCGCGGGCCACCGGAGCCTGTAGCGCCAGTAACACCACGGTGCGCGCCTCGCAAGCGCCGTACATCTTCTGCAACTGCTCGTCGAGCGCGAAGACCTCGTATGTCGCGGTGAGGTCGGCGTCGACGAGCGCGTCGGTGACACGCTCGACGGCGTCGTGGGCCAGCGTGCACATCAGCGTCAGATCATTGGTCAACGCGATGAGCTCGGCAGTGAACTGGGTGCGCACCGCCAAATTCTCACCTATCGACCGGGGCGGGGTCGATTCCTTGTCGGATGTTCTTCGGTAACGACATCGCCTCGACATGCCGTCGCGAACGGGAACGCTGGACCACGCGCGATCGCTTCGCCAGCAAAACGACGGGAAAATACAGTTGAGGCAGTGCTTTTCGCGGCCGGAACACGCTATGGCGGATCAGGCGCACCGGCGCGCGCGACGGCGGGCGGCACTCGCGCACGCATGCCGGCCGGGGCAGCGGAGGAGATGCATTGCCCGATCGGGGATCTATGGCGCGCATCACATTGCGCTGTTGCGGCGCATGGCGACTCGCGTGGTTGCTCGTCGCGTGCCCTGTTCGGCTCCGTGCGGCGGCGTGGACGGTCGATACTGCGCGACGCGATGGGCGGGCGTTTGCGTCCCGGTTCCTGTGGCTGCCGCGGTCCGCCGCGTGCGGGTCCGTGCCCTGGTCAACGCCCGAATCGCACACGCGGCGAAGCCAGCCGACAGGTGCGCCCGGTGTTACGGTCGCGGCATGCCGAACTTGCGCGATATCCAGCATCGTGTGGTGACGACGTTCCAGCGCCGACTGGGTAATCCGATCCTCAGTACGCTGCCCGGGCAGACTCTCCTGGAGACCACCGGCCGGGTGAGCGGTCAGCCGCGGATCACTCCGATCGGCGGACGAAAGATCGGCCGGGAATTCTGGCTGGTCTCCGAGTTCGGCGAGCGATCCCAGTATGTGCGGAACATCAAGGCGGACAATCGAGTCCGGCTGCGGCTGCACGGCCGCTGGCACGCGGGCACCGCCCACCTGCTGCCCGACGACGACCCGCGTGCCCGGTTGGCGGCCCTGCCGCGCGCCAACAGCGCGGCCGTCCGGTTGGTCGGCACCGACCTGCTCACGCTGCGCATCGATCTGGACGACTGAACCCGCGGCGGGGCGGTGACATTGGTCGCCTGATCTGGATGCGGGCGATTTGCTGGGACCATGGTGGGCATGATCCGTCTGTTCACCGCCCGTTGGACCGTGCTCGTACCATTGCTCGCCGTCGTCGCCCTCGCGGTCACCTGGGGCCGAAGTCTGCCCGGTGTCGCGGTGACGGTTGTGGTGGTGGCGTTGATCGGTGCGGTGCTCTCGGCGGTTCATCACGCGGAGGTGGTGGCGCGCCGGGTCGGTGAGCCGTTCGGCTCGCTGGTGCTGGCCATCGCGGTGACCGTGATCGAAGTCGCGCTCATTCTCACGCTGATGACCCAGGGCGGTGACAAGACCGCGACCTTGGCCCGCGACACGGTCTTCGCCGCTGCGATGATCACCTGCAACGGCATCCTCGGTCTCTGTCTGCTGGTGGGGGCGTTGCGCAGGCGCGTGGCGGTGTTCAACGCCGAAGGCACGGGTGCGGCGCTGGCCACCGTCGCGACGCTGGCGACGCTCAGCCTGGTGTTGCCGACCTTCACCACGAGCAAACCCGGCCCGGAGTTCTCGCCCGCGCAGCTGGCCTTCGCCGCGGTGGCCTCGCTCGCGCTGTACGGCTTGTTCGTGATGGTGCAGACCGTGCGCCATCCGGACGACTTCCTGCCGGTGGAGGCGGACGGCGTCGTCGCCGAGGACGACGAGCGCGTCGAGCCACCCAGCGTGCGCGACGCCGTCACCAGTCTCGGTCTGCTGCTGGTCGCCCTGGTCTGCGTGGTTGGGCTGGCGAAGGTGGTCTCGCCCGCCGTGGAATCGGCGGTCCAGTCGGCGGGTCTGCCGCAATCGGGGGTCGGCGTGGTGATCGCGTTGCTGGTGCTGCTGCCCGAGACGATCGCCGCGGTGCGGGCCGCGCGCCGCGACCAGGTGCAGATCGGTCTCAATCTGGCGCTGGGTTCGGCCATGGCGAGCATCGGCCTCACCATTCCGGCGATCGCCGTGGCCAGCATCTGGCTGGACGGCCCTTTGGTGCTCGGCTTGGGGGCGACGCAGATGGTGCTGCTGGCGCTGACCGTCGTCGTCGGTGGGCTGACGATCGTTCCTGGACGGGCGACGCTGCTGCAGGGCGGCGTCCACCTGGCCGTGTTCGCCGCCTTCGTCGGCCTCGCCGCCAGCCCCTAGCGGGCGGCTCAGACGAGCGCCTCGACGCGGTCACCGCCGAATCGGTGCGGCGCCAGCGGTGCGAACACTTGGACGCCGGACGGGCGACACCCCGCCTTCGGTGGTCGCGAGCCGCGCGCTCAGTGTGGGTGCTGAGCCGCGTATCTGGCTCGTTCCAACGCTCGGCGCCGCGCGCGCTGCGGATTCTCCAGATCCGCGGGCAAGCCGTGCTTCGCGAGCCGATGCGCGCGGTTCATCGGCATGAAAGCGATCGTGTAGAACAGGGCCAGCAGCAGCGCCAGCAGGACCATCGCGCCGCGCAGCCACAGCTCGCCGGGGAAGAGCAGGAACACCGCGAACAACGGTGTGAACGGCACCAGTCCGCGCAGCACGTGCCGGGTGGCGGCGAACCTGCCGGTCAGGTCGTCGCGCACCCACTCACGCATCGAATCGGGCAGGCGGCGGCCGAAGGCGTAGCCGATCCACTGGATCGGACCGGGCCGTCGTTGCTCTCGGGTCATGACCGGGCTCCTGGGTTCGAGGACGGGGCGTGGGGCTCGGCGAGCACCGACCGGCGGGCCGCCTCGTTCACCCGGGTGAGGACATCGCGCAACTGCTCGAGGTCGGCCAGGGTCACGCCGAGGCGTTGGACGACGGCGGGCGGTATCCGCTCGGCCTTCGCGCGCAGTTCGGCTCCGGCCGGGGTCAGGTTCACCACGAGGTTGCGCTCGTCTCGGCTGTCGCGTTCGCGACTGATCAGTCCGGCGGCTTCGAGGCGTTTGAGCAGCGGGGACAGTGTGGGGGAGTCGAGCTGGATGGCCTCGGCGATCGCTTTCACCGACATCGGCGCCTCGCCCCAGAGCGCCAGCATCACCAGATACTGCGGGTGGGTGAGCCCGAGCGGTTCGAGCAGCGGACGGTAGACGGCCAGCACCGCGCGATTGGCCACGGCCAGCGCGAAGCACACCTGCCGGTCCAGGCGCAGCGGATCCTCGATCTCGGTCTCCATCGGTCCTCCTTGTCCTCCCTCAAATTAGCGCATGAATAGTTAGTGCGTTAATCAATGTGGGCGACATCTCGGCGCGAGATACCGGCTTCGGGGCCGCCGCTGGATACCGTGAATCCATGCACCACGACGCGGGTCCGCTACGCATCGAGGAACTCGACGCGGTTCGTGGCTTCGCGCTGTGCGGCATGCTGGTGGTGAACATCTGGCGGATCACCGACATCGCGGCGACGGACGAATCGGGCGTGGTGCTACCGATCCGGCACACGCTGTCGGTGGTGTTCGAGGGACGGTTCTTCCCGATCTTCTCGTTCCTGTTCGGAATCGGCTTCGCACTGCTGCTGGACAGTGCCGAGGAACGGAGCGAGCGCCCGCGACTGGTCCTGATCCGCCGCTTGCTCGCGCTCGGGGTGATCGGCCTGGTCCATCAGCAGTTCCAGCCGGGTGAGGCGCTGCTGCCGTACGCGTTGGCCGGGCTGGCGATCCTGCTGCCCGCCTCGGCGCTGCCGAACTGGGCGGTGCTGCTAGCGGGACTGGTAGGGACCTTCGGCGTGGCGCTGGCCCTCGGCGGCGGGCTGGCCCTGGCGCCAGGGTTGTTCCTGCTCGGCCTGGCCACCGCGCGCGCCGGGATCGTGGACACACTCGATGAGCGGGGCTGGCAGATCGCCGCGGTCTTCGCCCTCGCCCTGCCCGCCGCGATAGTGGCGGGCAGGTGGGAATACCGCACGCCGTATCTGGAGCTGTGGTCCACTCCCGCCGTGGCTGTCGCTGGTCTACTGGGCGCGCTGGCCTATGTCACCGGGCTGCTGCTGTTGCTGCGCATCGAGCCGGGCCAGGTACTGGCGGAGGTGTTGCGGCCGCTGGGTCGCCTGGCTTTGACCAACTACGTCGGCGCCACCGCGCTGATCCTGCTCGCGGCACCGCGTCTCGGCCTGTCCGGCTCCGGCAGCTACGCGGCGGTGCTCGGGTTGGCGGTCGGGATCATCGCGGTGCAGGCGGTGTGCAGTGCCGTGTGGTTGCGGTTGTTCGAGTACGGCCCGCTGGAATGGGTGTGGCGTTGCGTCACCTGGTGGACCGTGGTGCCGATCCGGCGGACGCGCGTGCCGAGCCGCCCGTACTGAGTTCAGCGCGGGGCCGCCGGATCGCCGGTGTTATCCAGCTCGGCCAGGGTCGCCGAAACCAAGGGCCCCGTCTCGAATTGGACGGCGACCTCGACCAGCCAGGCCGACTCGGCGGCCAGCGTGGGTCGACTCGGTTCACGGAACGACTGGTCGTCGCCGGTGGGCGGCAGACCGAGCCGGTGCGCCCGTAGCGCCGCGGCGATGCGGGCGGCCTCGATCGCGGCGGCTCTGCTGCGATCCGGGATCGCCAGTTCGGTCGCCAAGCGCTCGGCGATCGCCACCGCTTCGGCGGACAGATGCGGTCGCAACCGCAACAGCCAGTCCCGTATCTCGATCACCCTGCGGTACACCCGATCTCGGGCCGCCGTGCCGCGCCGGTCCGGCGGATGCGCCAGTTCCGGGTCCACCTCGCGCAGGGCCAGCCACAACGGGCGCAGCCGCGGCAGCGCCCGCAGCCGGGCGGTGGTGTGCAGCAGCCACGGCGCCAACGAGGGGCACAGGTAGCCGACCAGCATGACGGTGGCGCCCAGGCTCGCGAACGCGGGCGCGATATCGGTGTTGAGGAGACGCAGATCGATACCGGCCCACGCCGCGCCGATCGCGATCACCTTGCCCACGCTGTAGCCGAGCGCGACGGCGCTGCCGAGCGCGAGCAGCCGCAGGCCGCGGCGCAACCAGATTCGATCGACCTCGCCCATCCACCGGCGGCACAACACGATGATGCGGATCAGCGCCGCAGAGTAGACGGTGAGGTAGACGCCGAGGAACGCCACCGCCAGCGGGACTTTCGCGTAGTGGTCGTCGAAGTCGGTGGGATGACTCTCGTCGTGCACCGGCGCCGCCGTGAACAGCGCCGCCAGCACGACGGGCACGAGCACCGGCGGGACGAGCACGCGCCGTGCCGCGCTCGCGTCCGGTTCCCGCTCCGCCACCATGAACCCCGTCCAGACCACTTGGGCGAGCACCGCGCCCGCGATGGCTCCGTACACCACCAGAGACGCCAGGTTGGGCACGCCGGAGACGTCATCGATCCAGGTATAGGTGCGCGGCACAGCCGCTTCGAACCCGATGCCCGCCGCGAGGATGGCGAACGCGACCGCCCAGCGCGCGGGGTTGCCCGGGTTGCGCAGGGCCAGACCGGTTCGCCACAGGAACGCCGCGAAGGCGAAGACGCCCACGCCGCCGTACACCAGCGCGAACCACATGCTCAGCTCGGCCCCGGCCCCAGCGCGTCCAGCAGTCGGCGCGCGGCGACCGGCGCGGAATCGGGCAGGACCCACTCCTCCCGTGCCGTCCACTGCGTGATGTGGTGCGTCATAAGCATATTCGCGAGGTGTTCGGCCTCGCGTTCCTGCGGCTGCGCGTAGCTGGTGCGCCCGAGCATGCGCCGCACGACCGCGGGGTCGATGTTCGGCGCGAGCAGCCGCACGGCTTCCGCGCCGCGCACGTCGACGGTGCGGTGGCCGGCGAGCAGATGGCCGAGTTCGTGACAGACGATGTGATCCTGATGCATCTTGGAGGTGTTGCGCTGATAGGCGATGAAATCGATCGCGTCGGTGACCAGCAGGCCGCCGGTGAGGCCGGTGACCGGGAAGCTCTCCGGGCGCAGCCGCAGGGGACGGGCGCGCCGCTCGGCGACGGCCTCGGCCAGCTCGCCGACGGTGAACCGGCCGGGCAGTCCCATGGCGCGCAGCTCCCGGCGCAGCCAGCGACGATCCAGCACCGGCTGGTCACCTCCGTCCTTGCTCCAAGCCGCGATCCGCATCGCTCACCCGTTGTGCTCGTTCTCGATGCGTCGCAGGATGTCCAGCATCGCCAGCACCGATTCAGCGCGGACCGTACCCTGTTGCAGCCCGTCGCGCAGCACCAGTTCGAGTACCTCGTGTTCGGCATTTCCCTTGAGCGCGTTGATCAATGCCAATTCGCTGCCGCGCGCTGCCGCCAGTCGCGGGTCGGTGAACGGATCCAGGCTGTCGAGCCCGAAGTAGCCGCGCAACACCTCCAGCGTCTCGTAGGACGGGTTCACCGCCTGCCCGGTGCGCAGCTTCCAGAGGTAGTTGGCGGACAGGCGCGTTCCGGTGGTGCGGTGGATGTCTTCGGCGAGCGCCCGGTGGGTGATCTCCTGCGGTCGCCCGTCTTTGCCTGCGGGCGGGTGTATTCCGTTGATGAGCGTGTTGAGAGCCCGTGTAAACGGGTGTAAGCCGTCCCCCATATCAGCGTGTCTCCTGTGGTTGACAGGGCCTGTGGCGTAGATCATACTCGTCCCTGCTCCGCCAGCACATGCCGGTGTGGTCGCCCCCGAAGGGGCGTCGGCCACGAGAGGCCCGGCATCCCAGAGCGGTAGCAGGTGGGGCGATCATCGTCGCTCGCCCCATTTCATCGGAGCCGCACCGGTAGTGTCAGTGGTCCGCGATGGCGGAAACCGGAGCGCCAGGCGATCTCTCGTTCGTCCACCGCGAGCGCCGCATCCGGCCATCGCGTGAGGACGTGTTCGAGAGCGGCCGCGGTGAGGGTGTGTACCAGCGCGTTCCCCAAGCAGGCGTGCATGCCGTAGCCGAGCGCGAGCTGGTCCGCGCGGTCCCTGGCGAGGTCCGGTACCGCTGGGCGCGGGAAGATTTCGGGATCGTGGTTGGCCGATGCCAGGCACAGCAGTACCGTCTGTCCCGCGGCGATCGTCGTGTCGCCGATGACCAGGTCGGTGGTCGCGAAGCGCGGTCCGGCCAGCACCTGCGGGGAGAGGTGCCGCAGCAGCTCGTCCACGGCTGATCGCTTGTCGCCCAGGGCGTACCACGTCTGCCGCAGGCCCGGACTGCCGAGCAAGGTGAGCACCGAACCGGCGATCAGATCGGCGAGCACTTCATACCAGACGAACAGCAGGTAGAACAGCAGCCCGGTCAGCTCAGCACCGGTCGGCGACCCGCAGGCCCGGTGTGCGCCTACCCAGCGCCCCAGCGCGGTGTCGGAGCGCGGTGCCCGCGCGGTGGCGTCCGCGATGATCGCGAGCATGGTGGCCAGGGTGTCGCGGGCGCGCGGTGGTGCGGCCGACGGCAGGAGCGTCGAATTCGCCCAGCCGCGAAGGCGTTCGGCAGTGTGGTCGTCGAGGCCGAGTAGTTCGCCCAGCACGGCGGCGGGAAGCGGCACGGCAAGACGCTCGACGAGATCGACGGTCTCGCCCGAATCATCCTCGTGCAGCAGCGAATCCACCAAGCGGGGCGCGCGGTCGGTCCACTCGGCCAATCGGCGTGGCGACAACTCGGAGGTCACCAGACCGCGCAGGCGTGCATGGTCGGCCGGCGCGGCACTGAGCATCGCGTCCAGCGGTGGCGGCACCGAGAAGCCCCGGTAGTCGTCTCCCTGGGCATACCGGACCCGGGTGGAGAGCCGCTCATCCAGCAGCCCGGCCCGTACGTCGCGGTATCGCGTCACCAGCCAGGCCGGTGGCCCATCGGGCGTGCGAACGCGGTGAACGCCCCCTTCGATGCGCAGTCGCTCGAGCGTGGGCCACGGGTTACGGGCGAAGTCGGAGTCGAACACATCCGTCACTCGCCCATCATCCCGCACTGTGTCCTGGGGACGGTGGCTGCCGAGGGCTGCCGGTGCGTGCTGCGCGCCGATCAGGAGGCGGCGGCTCCGGTCTGCCGGATCGCGTCGAGGACTTCACCGTAGGTCAGCGTGGTCGAGTTCACGAGCGCGCGCTCCGAGGCCACGTCGATGTCGACGGAATCGATACCGTTGACGCCGCGCAGTGACGATTCGATCGCGGACGCGGACTCGCGGGTAACGTTGTGCAGAGTAACCGTGTACGTCATGTAATTCGCATTGACCGATCGCGCTCGCTCAAACTTTCCTTTCCGTCCCGTTTGATCGTGGAGACCCCGGGAATAGCCGGGTTGTCAAACGACTCGACGCAACAGGGATTGCCATGATCATCATCATCGGGCTCATCGCCTTGATCGCGGCCGTGATTATCGGAGTGGCCGCGGTAGTGGGCAACACCGGCCCCGCTCAGCAACTGACGAGCGATTTCGCGGTATTCGACTATCACTTCCACGGTTCCGCCGGAGCACTGTTCGGTTACGGAGTAACGCTCGGTGCGATCGGGGCGTTCGGACTGGCCCTCGTCCTATCCGGCGCCTGGCGGGTCACCCGCCGCGGCGTGGCCGCGCGTCGTGAACTCGCACAGTCCCGTCGCGAGATGGCGGCGGTGCGGCGCGATCTGGCCGCAGGCACTACCGCGCCGGTGGAACGCACCTCGCAGGAGCCGGCTTGGCGGCGGTGGTTGCGCACAGGCGGTTCGGGTACTGCCCGCACCGATCGCGGCGCCACGGTATCGACCTCGAAATCCGTGACCGCGAAATAATTGAGAAGAAAAGGAATACGACAATGATCATTCTCGGCCTCATCCTCCTGGTCTTGGGTTGGCTGCTCGGAATCGGGCTGCTCACCACGGCGGGCATCATCGTGCTGATCATCGGGCTCGTGCTGCTGGTGGCCGGTTCGGTGGGCCGTCCGGTGGGTGGCCGCCGCTGGTACTACTAGGGATTCCGCATGAAGTTCGAAGATCGCCTCGCGCATCAAGTGCAAGCGACCAGGGGCAGCGTGAAGAAATTCGTCGGCCGTGCGACCGGCAACTCCCGGCTGGAGGCCGAGGGGCGGCGGGAGCAGGCCCGCGGCAATCTGAAACGCGCCGCGGACAAGGTGCGGGACGCGTTCAAGCGCTGACCGCGCACCGCTCGACCGGTGCCGGGCGAAGGCCGATGGCCTCCGCCCGGCATTGTCGTGTTCTCGCGAAGGAAAAGTTCGAATTCTCGCGTGCGCGTCAGACTCCGGCGATTCCGGCGAGTTGTCCGATGCCGTAGGTGACGGCCATCGCCAGCGCGCCGCCGAGCACCACCCGGACCACCGCCCGGCCACGGGCACTTCCCCCCAACCGGGCGCTGACCGACCCGGTGAGCGCGAGCGCGGCGAGCACGGCCGCGAACGTCACCGGAATACGCGCGTCGACCGGTGGCAGCAGGATGGCCAGCAACGGCAGCAGCGCGCCGAGGGTGAAGGCCACCGCCGAGGAGAACGCCGCCAGCCAGGGGTTGGTCAGCTCGGCGGGATTCAGGCCCAGTTCGGCCTCCGCGTGCGCGGTGAAGGCGTCGTGCGCGGTGAGTTCCTCGGCGACCTTGCGCGCCGTTTCGGGCGTCAGCCCTTTTGCCTGGTAGATCCCGGTGAGCTCGATCAGCTCGTAGTCCGGCTCGTCGCGCAGCTCCCTGCGCTCTTTCGCCAGCAGAGCCCGCTCGGAATCGCGCTGAGTGCTGACCGAGACGTATTCGCCCACCGCCATGGAGATCGCGCCAGCCGTCAGACCCGCGATGCCCGCGGTGAACAAGGCCGGTGTATCGGTGGTGGCCGCCGCGACGCCGACGACCAGACCCGCGGTGGACACGATGCCGTCGTTCGCGCCGAGCACACCGGCGCGCAGCCAGTTGAGTTTGGACGCGAAGCCGTTGCCGTGCGGTTCGTGCGGATGTGCGCCGGAGGCGTCGGTCGTGCGATCCATGAAACGCACCCTAATCACCACCGTGTGACGCGGGCGGGAATCGCGACAGCTCGAACGGTTAAGCGCGGGGTTGGCGGAGGACCGCCAACGGATGCGGCGGCATCGTGCGGTGGATGATCTGGAGAATCAGCAGGAACAGCACCGAGAGTCCGGCGGTGGTGAAATCCCCGACCAGAACCGCCAGTACGGCGAACGCGCCGAACACCGGAAACTCCAGCACGGCGCACCAGCGCAGGATCCGCAGCCGCCTGGCGTTGGCGGCCAGCCGTTGCACACCGTCGTCGATGATGGTCAGCGCCGTCTCGTAGCGCACCATGCCGTCGCCGACCTGGACGAACATGTGCACGGCCTGGTCGCGGCTGAGCTCGCCGAGCCAAGCCCGGTCGATCAGCCGCTTGCCCTCCTCGGCGACCTCCTTGATAACCGCGTCCATGCGGCCCCCTTCCCAGTCGTCCGGAGAGTCTAGCGGCCGAATCGCGTCTTCCCAGTGACGATTCAAGCGGGCGGGAAGACGTAGACGCGCTCCGGCACGATCCGCACGATCACCCGCCGCGCCTCCGGTTCCGGTGGCGGCGTCGCGCCGCCCATGTACTTGGCGTACATCGCGGTGAGCAGGGTCTTGTCCGGGTCGTCGGTGAGCTCCACCCGGCCGCGCACCTCCGCGTAGCGGCCGTCGGCGCGGCTGAGCACCAGCAGGCTCACCCGCGGATCGCGCCGCATGTTGCGGGTCTTCAGGCGTCCTTCGATCGTGCTGAACAGCAGGGTGTCGCCGTCGTGGTCGACGAAGATCACCGAGGACTGCGGACGGCCGTCCGCGTTCGCGGTGGCCAGTACGGCGGCGTGCGGGCCGTCGATCAGGGTGCGCACGATGTCGTCGAGTTGCATCGGAAGTCTCCTCGGTCGGTGCGGAATCACGGTGATTCCCGTAATGCTGACTTCCGCCGCGATCGGAAGGAATCGCCCAGAGCGATTCTTTTTCGGGTCCCGTCCGGTCCATATCTGCGACGGCTCACGCGTAGTGAACCGGGAAAGGACTCGCGGATGACCTCGACCAGTGCGCTACCGGACGCCGAATTCACTCGCAGTACTCAGCCGTATCGCCGGGAACTGCTCGCGCACTGCTATCGCATGCTCGGCTCGATCCACGACGCCGAAGACGTGGTGCAGGAGACCTATTTGCGGGCTTGGCGTTCGTTCGGCGCCTTCGAGGGCCGCTCCTCGGTGCGGACCTGGCTCTACCGGATCGCCACGAACGCGTGCCTGACCGCGCTCGAGCACCACGGTCGGCGCGTGCTGCCGTCCGGTCTCGGCGCTGCGGGCACGGACCCGTCGGCGCGGCCCGTGGCCGCGGCGGGCGTACGGTGGCTCGAGCCGCTGCCGGACACCCTGGTGACGCCGGACTCGGCGGACCCGGCGGGTGTCGCGGTGGCTCGCGACAGCCTGCGCCTGGCGCTGATCGCATGCCTGCAACACCTGAACGGCAGGCAGCGTGCGGTGCTGTTGCTGCGCGACGTGCTCGGTATGCCCGCGGCCGAAGTCGCCGGAGTGCTCGACACCAGCACCGCGGCGGTGAAGAGCACATTGCAGCGCGCGCGAGCCCGGTTGACGGCGGTATCGGCGGCGGCCGAGCAGGCGGTGCCGCCGAGCGAGCCGGGGCAGCGCGCGCTGCTCGAGGAGTATCTGACGGCCTTCCGACGCGCCGACCCGGCCGCCATCGAACGACTGCTGCACCGGGACGCCGTGCTGGAGATGCCGCCGTCGGCCACCTGGTTCTCGGGTAAGCGGACGTGCGTCGCCTACCTGGCCGAGCACGTCCTCGGCGCTCCCGGCGCGTGGTTGCTGTTCCCGGCCGCGGCGAACGGGCAGCTCGCCGCGGTCGCCTATCACCGGCAATCGGATTGCGTCTACCGCGCTTTCGGCGTCGCGGTGCTCACCACGACCACGGACTCGATCATCCGGATCACCGCGTTCGGCGACCCGGATCTGGTCACCGCGTTCGGATTCGCCCCGGTCCTCGGGTGAACGAAGGTCGCGATACTCGCACGTGCGCGGTACTTCTTGCCGGGAGTCGGATCGGTCGTGGAGAGCTATCGGCCGCGCTGGATCTCCGGCCGGTCGTCTCGAATTCCGATCCAGGCGTAATCCCGCGCCCTGGTGATCGCGACGAGCTTCTGCCGTTCGGCGAGTTCGGCTCGTTCGCGTCCCGCGCCGGTGCGTGAGTCCGCGCCCGCGGGCCAGGTCGGATGGAAGACCGCCGCGAAATCGAGCCCCTTGGCGCGATGCACCGTGCCGACCTTGACCGCCGCCCGCGGTGTTCCGTCGTAGTCCTCCAGGGGCAGTGTCGCGATGCCGACGGCCTCCAGCGCCCCGGCGAGCCGCCCGGCCTCGTGCCGCGTCCGGGTGAGTACTGCGATATCCGACAACGGCTTTCCGCATCCGCGAATACCGTCGACCAGCGCGGCCTCCAGGTACTGATCCGGTCCACGCCAGATCCGCACCACGCCGTCGGGCAGGGTGACGTCGGCATCGCGCAGCGGCACGCCGGGCGCGTCGTCGAAATCGCCGAGCTCGTTCACCGCATCGATGCCCGCGGCGTTCTCCCAGACGCGGCGGCGGTTGCGGTAGTTCACCCGCAGGATCTCGCCGCGGCCGCGCAGATCGATGCCCGCCTCGGCCATGCGCCAGCCTCCGGCGTACACCTGCTGCTGGCCGTCGCCGAGCAGCAGCAGCGGACTCGACCCGTTGCCGCCCGCGATGGCGTGGGCCAGCCGCAGCCCGGCCAGCGTGATGTCCTGCACCTCGTCGACGACGACCGCGTCATAGGGTTCCGGGAGCGGTTCGTTGCGGATCTCGGCCAGCGCGATGGCGATGACGTCGCTGTAGTCGGAGATGCCCCGCTCGCGCATCTCGCTGACGTACGGCACGTACAGCTTGTGCCACACGTCGGCGCGCCGGTCGTCGCCGAGACGAACACCGTTGCGCCCGTATCGGTCCGCGCGCTGGTAGACGTCCAGGTCGTCGATCTCGCGCCCCTTGATCACCCGGTCGATCTCCTCCCGCCAATAGCTCGCGCGCGGCTCGATGTCCTCGAAGTCGGCCCTCGCCCGTTCCCAGACGCGGCTGAACACGCGGTCGGCTCCGTGCGGGTCGAGTTTCGGCGCGGCGATCCGCTGTGCGAGGAAATCCAGGGCCCAGGCGTGCAGACCGGCGAACTGGACGCGGCTCTCGGTTCCCGGGGCGAGCCTGCGGAAGTAGGTCTCCTGGCAGTTCGCGAGCGTCTTCACGAACGTCGTGTACAGCTGACGGCCGGTGGATCGCCGCGCCTGCCTGGCCATTCGGTGCAGCGCCACGACGGTCTTCCCGGTGCCCGCAGGGCCGGTCAGCCGCGCGGGGCCGGTGTAGTTGCGCGCGACCAGGATCTCCTGTTCGGGATCCAGGAAGGTCATCCAGTGCTGGAACGGCCTCTGCAACGCCGTATTCCGCTGCGGCGCGAGCACCTCCGACCGATCGAGCAGAGCGGGATCCGCTGCGCCCTGCGCCGCTTCCTCGAACTCCAGCAAGTCGTATTCGCGGGCCGACTGGTGGGCGACGGTGTTCGCGATGGCCTGTACCCGGGTGGGTCGCAAGTGCCGCTGCCGTGCGCGGATCACCCGATCGAGCTCGCCCGGCCCGGCCACGGCGAACCGGCCGTCCACGCGCACCCCGATTCCGGCGGGTACGAGCAGGACGAGCTGCACGTCATGGGGGACCAGCTTCTCGCGCCCGAACTGCAATCGGCCGAATCGCGCCTCGACGTCGCGGTGGATCTCGTCGAGTTCGGCCGGGACGCCCTCGGCGAAGCGCAACGCGAAAAGTCCTGTTTCGCAGAACAGCAACGCATGGGCGTGCGTGGCGGGCAGGTCCACGGGGTCGCGATGGACGAGCAGGTATCGGCCCGGTTCGGCCAGCGCCTCGGCGAGAAATGTGCGCTGGTGCGATGTCAGGCCGGGAATGCGGGTCAGCGTGTCCGTGACACGCGAAAGCCAGGCGTTCATGGAGTCCCCCTTCCGGTGCACACCTACCCCGTCTTCGACGGTAAAGACACCGCGTCGAGGAGGGAATGCGCCGAGGGCTTTCCGGGACAACCGTTATCGAAACAGGCGGATCGGACACCGGACCGTTGTCGGCCTGTCACCCGAAAGTGTTGTGCTGCTGTGTTCTTCCGTCGGATTCCACGCGGCGCAGGGTGGTCGGCGTTGTGCCCCACCATCTTCGGGCACATCGGGTGAAGGTCGCTTGTTCCGACAGCCCGATCAGCGAGGCGACCTGACTCATCGGCATATCCGTCGTGGTCAGATAACGCCGGGCCGCGTCCCGGCGGACCTCGTCCAGAATCGCGGCGAACGAGGTGTGTTCGGCGGCGAGGCGTCGTTGCAAGGTGCGCGGGTGCACGGTGAGCAGCCGTGCCACCGCGCCTATCTCGGGCGCGGATGTACCCAGGAGCTGCTGGACGGCGGCGCGCACCTGCGGGGCGAGCGCCGCCGCCGCGTCACCGGACTGCTCCGCGAGGAAGGCCATCGCCAGCCGGTGCAGATTCTCGTCACCGCCGGTGAGCGGCGTGCCCGCCAGGCTGCGCGGCATACGTAGCGCCGCGAAGGGCCGCTCGACCCGCACCGGGGCGCTGAAGAATTCTTCGTAACCGGCGAGCGCGGCCTCGGGCCGATAGGGCAACTCGACCGAGCGCAACCCGTATCGGTCGCCCACCAAGCGCTGAATGGTGCGATGCACGAACGCCAAGCCCAGGTCGGTGCCCTGGACGGGGGTGGGAAGTCCCGGCCGCACGCTGTAGCGCAGCGCGATCACGCCGCGATCCCCGTAGGGGTCCGGTTCCAGCGTCAGGCTCAGCGACCGCGCGTGCAGGAACAGGTACCGCGCCGTGCACTCGAGCACGTCGGCCAGCGACGGCGAATTCCGGATGGCCAGCGCCAGCGGGCCGAGCATGTCCAGATCCTGCCGCTGGGAGATCCGCAGACCCAGATCGGGGCAGCGCAGCTGGTGCGCGGCCAGTTCCAGGACGGCCGCGACGCGCTCGTCCGGCACGAGCAGATCGTCGGCGTCCAAGGCGGCCACCGGCAGCCCGCACGCCGTGGCCAGCGCCTCCGCGTCACCACCGAGTTCGGCCACGGTCGCGCGGAAACCGCGCAGCCCTGCGGATCGAATCACCGACATGTCGTCGAGGATCAAATAGTTGTCGCGCAAAGTCAAGATAGCGACCCCGTGAGGCTCGCACACTGGACACATGACGCAGACCGACACAGCCCCGGAACACCTCGATGTCGTGATCGTCGGCGCGGGACTATCCGGTATCGGCGCTGCCTACCGCTTGCAGACCGAGTGCCGTGGCAAGACCTACGCCGTCCTCGAGGCCCGCGACACGCTGGGCGGCACCTGGGACCTGTTCCGCTACCCGGGCATCCGCTCGGACTCCGACATGTTCACCCTCGGCTACCCGTTCAAGCCGTGGCGGGACGCCAAGTCGATCGCGGACGGTCCGTCGATCCTGCGCTACATCACCGAGACCGCGACCGAGAACGGCATCGACCGGCACATCCGCTTCCGCACCAAGGTCCTCGCGGCCGATTGGGACAGCGGCGCCGCGCGCTGGACGCTGACGCTCGAGCAGCGCGACGCGACCGGCTCCACCGAGACGCGCATGCTGACCTGCGGCTTCCTCTACGCCTGCGCCGGGTACTACAACTACGACCAGCCGCACGCACCGGAATTCCCCGGCCTTGCGTCGTTCGCCGGCGAGGTGGTGCACCCGCAGTTCTGGCCCGAGGACTTCGACTATCGCGGCAAGCGCGTCGTCGTGATCGGCAGCGGCGCGACCGCGGTCACCCTGGTCCCGGCCATGGCGGAGCAGGCGGAGCTGGTGACGATGCTGCAACGCTCGCCGACCTGGATCAGCGCCGTCCCGGGGCGGGACAAAGTGGCCGACAAGATCCGCGAGCTGCTACCGCCGCGGCCCGCGCATCGGCTGATCCGAACCAAGAACATCCTGTTCGGCATCGGCTTCTACCAGTACTGCCGTCGCAGGCCGGAGGCGGCGCGCAAGCTGCTCACCGGCCTCACCACGCGCATCCTGAAGGACGAACAGGCCGTCGCCGAGCACTTCACGCCCAGCTACAACCCCTGGGACCAGCGTCTGTGCGCGGTCCCGGACGCGGACTTCTTCAAAGCCATGAAGAAGGGCAAGGCCGAGGTCGTCACCGATCACATCGACAGCTTCGTGCCGGAGGGCATCCGGCTGAAGTCCGGCCGTGTGCTGGAGGCGGACGTCGTGATCACCGCGACCGGGCTGCGACTGCTCGCCTTCGGCGGCATCGCGCCCAGTGTCGACGGCGTGCGGGTCGACTTGTCCGAGCAGTTCGTCTGGCAGGGAGCCATGCTCACCGGCGTCCCCAACTTCGCCGTGTGCATCGGGTACACCAACGCGTCGTGGACGTTGCGCGCCGACCTCACCTCTCGGCTGGTCTGCAAGGTGCTCAACCACATGGACCGCAAGGGTTACGCCTCCGTGGTGCCAGAGCCACGGGGCACGCTCGAGGAGCACCCGCTGCTGGATCTGGCCTCCGGTTACGTCCAGCGCTCCATCGGCGACTTTCCCCGGCAAGGCGGCCGTCATCCGTGGAAGGTGCGCCAGAACTACCTGCTCGACTCGGCGACCACGCTGCGCACCGACTTGGACAAGACGCTCACCGCGACGCCGAAATCGGCCGTCCGGCGGCCGGTGCCCGTCGCCTGATCCGTCACGGAGGAGTGGGGTCAGCGCGCCCGGAGTACGACGATGCCCGGTGTCGACCGCACGTACTCCGCGAAGGGCGAGTCCACCACCTTGTCATTGCCCGCGAGCGAGGACGCGTTCCGGAAGACCGGACCGGCGTCGGTCATGACGAAGATGCCGACGTGGGTGACGTCCAGGCCCGGTTGGTCGGCATAGGCGCCGATGTAGTCGCCGGTGCGCAGCCCGCTCACGACGTCCTGGCCGACCGCGGCGCTGGGAATGTAGGTGATCGCGCGATCGACCACGGGCAGCCCCGGAAGATAGGTGCCGCCGTCGGCTTTCGCGTTGAGGTGTTCGGTGACGGTCACCGCAGCGGCGCTCAACGTCGCCGTGATGTCGGTGGCCGCGACGTCGGGGACGTTCGACCAGTCGGTGAAGAAGTGCTTGCGCTGCTGGAAGTCCACGCGGCCGCCCGCGTAGCGCGTGCGGATCAGGTTCGTCGTGAACTGCTCGCGGTCGGTGGAGCGGGTGAGCGCCTCGACGTAATCGAGGAAGGTGAAGCAGTCCACCCGGCGCAAGTCGATGACCAGCTGTTCGGGCTGGGTCGCCGATCCGACGAGCATGTTCGCGCCGTAGGGCGTGCCGAGGAACCGGCGCGACAGCAGCTCGATCAGTTCCGCCTTGCTCGCCGCCGCGGGCGCCTGAGCGCGCAGCGACAGCAATTCGTCGAGCTTTCTCGCGGTGACGTCGTCGAGGCGCACGGCCTCCGGAGCGCCGAGCGCCACGGTCGGTGTGGACACCGCGGCGCAGACAAGGGCCACGAGGACGAGCAGTACACGAGCGATGGTGCGCAAGACGCCTCCAGCGGAGTGGGCCGGCCGATCCGTACACGACAGCGACACCAACGGTAGGTGATGAGGGTCGGCAAGACCTAGCGCCGTCCAAACACCCCTTCTGGTGGACTGAACGCCGGGTCACGAGGTGGTGGCCCCACGTCCCCACCGAAAGGGTTATCCGACATGACGAGAATCGTTCGAGCCACCTTCGCTCTGGGCGGTCTGCTCGCCGCGGGCGCGCTGCTGGTTCCGGCGACCGCCTCCGCGCAGCCGCAGCCGGGCGGACTGCTGGAGACGACGTGCAGCTTCGCCCAGATCGATGCCGCCGTCCATGCCCAGTTCCCCGACGCCGCCGCCCGGCTCGACGCGCACCCGGACCGGAAGGCGAAACTCCAGGAACTCCTGAGTCTCCCGGTCGAGCAGCGCAAGCAGCGCGCCAAGGAATTCCTGGACAAGCACCCGGAGGCCAAGGCCAGGTTCGAGGAGCGCCGCAACTCGCCGGAGGCGCAGCAGCACCGCGAGAAGCTGCGCGTCATCGCCGACACCTGCCACAACTACTGAGCACGCTGCGGGCGAGGTGTCGGACTCGCCCGCACCTCGCTACGCCCGCGCGCGGGGGAGGTCGACGGTGACCGCCAGACCGCCCTCCGGGCGGGCCGTCGCGTGAACGACGCCGCCGTGGGCCTGTGCGACCGAGCGCACGATCGACAAGCCGAGCCCGGCGCCGCGGGTATCGGAATCGGCCGAGCGTTCGGCGGTGGCGAGTCTGCGGAACGGTTCGAAGAGACTGTCGACTTCGAACGCGGGCACCGGGGGACCGCTGTTCGCCACGGTGAGCACCGCGCGCTGGCCTGCCGTCCTGGTCCGGATGCTCACCCAGCCGTTCTCGGGCAGGTTGTAGCGCACGGCGTTGTCGAGCAGATTGTGGACGAGGCGTTCCAGCAAGAGCGGATCTCCCTGCACGGGCGCGGTTTCGAGATCGGCGGTGATCTCGGCCCCTGGCCGTTCGGCTCTGGTCCCGACCGCGTCGGCGGCGAGGTCGGCGAGGTCGGCGCTGCGGTGTTCGGTCAGCCGCTGTTCGCTGGTGGCCAGCACCAGGAGGCCGTCGATGAGCCGTTCGTGACGGCGGTTGACCTCGAGGAGCGTGGCGCCGAGCCTGCGGGTGGACTCGGGAACCTCGGGGTCTTCCAACGCCACCTCGATCAGGGTCCGGTTGATGGTCAGCGGTGTGCGCAGTTCGTGGGAGGCGTTCGCCACGAATCGGCGCTGTCCGTCGAAGGCCCGGTCCAGGCGCTCCAGCATCGCGTCGAAGGTGTCGGCCAGATCCTTGATCTCGTCCTGCGGACCGTCGAGGGCGATGCGCTCGTGCAGGCTGGTGTCGGCCACGCGCCGCGCGGTCGCGGTGATCCGCTGCAAGGGATGCAGGGCACGTCCGGCCAGCAACCAGCCGAACCCACCTGCGGCGATCCCCACCGCGCCCAGAGATACCAGCGACCACACCAGCATGGCGCGCAAGGTGTCCCGCCGATTCCGCTGGGCTTGCTCGCCGAGCGCCTTGAACAGTTCCGCGGACACCGGAGCACGGTTGCGCTCCGCCCGCTCGAGGAGATACTCCCGCACCACTTGCTGCGCACCGCCGCCGGGCCGTCGCTCCAGCGACTGATTCAGGTAAAAGTACATCAACGCGATCAGTACCGCGCCGGCCAGGAAGAACGCCGTCGCGTACAGCAGCGTGAGCCGCAGCCGGATCGTGCGCCCGCTCATCGGATCCGGTATCCGACGCCGGGCTCGGTCTCGATCAGCCGCGGGTCGCCCAGCTTCCGCCGCACGTTCATGATCGTGTACCGCACCACGCCGGTGAACGGGTCGATGTGCTCGTCCCATGCCTTCTCCAGCAGCTGCTCGGCCGAGACGACGCCGCCGTCCGCGCGCAGCAGTTCGGCCAGCACCGCGAACTCCTTGCGCGACAGGGTGACCGGTGCACCGTTCCTGGTGACGGCGAACCGGTGCTGGTCGAGCCGGATACCGGACCGCTCCAGCACCGGGGGAGCGGCGCTGCGTGCCCGCCGCCCGAGCGCCTGGATCCGGGCGACCAGCTCGGCGAAGGCGAACGGCTTGGTCAGATAGTCGTCGGCGCCAAGCCCCAGACCGGCTACCCGCTCCGCCACCGCGCTCGCGGCCGTCAGCATCAGGATCCGGGCCGAGCCGCCGGACTCGATCAGCGTGCCGCACACCTCGTCGCCGGAGACGCCGGGCAGATCCCGGTCGAGTACCACCACGTCATAGTCGTGCACGCCGGTACGTTCCAGCGCCGCGGTGCCGTCGTACACCACGTCGACCGCCATGGCATGCCTGCGCAACCCGTCGGCGATCGCGTCGGCCAGCAATCTCTCGTCCTCGACAACAAGCACCCGCACCCCGCCATCGTGCCCTCTACCGCTGTTGGGTGGACGTTAGTCCGGCCCCGGCGGGCAGATCTGGGTAGGCTCGCGGACGAACCGGCGCACCCGACTCCCAGG
Source organism: Nocardia sp. NPDC051911 (assembly GCF_040681035.1). Taxonomy (NCBI): domain Bacteria; kingdom Bacillati; phylum Actinomycetota; class Actinomycetes; order Mycobacteriales; family Nocardiaceae; genus Nocardia; species Nocardia sp. NPDC051911. The sequence continues at coordinate 218,773 of NZ_JBFAXY010000011.1, read as the reverse complement.
AGAGACAAGCCATGGCAGGCGACTGGAACACCCAGATCATCGAGGAATTTCGCGCCAACCAAGGCAAGGTCGGCGGCCCCTTCGCCGGTCGCGAATTGCTGTTGCTGACCAGCACCGGCGCGAAGTCGGGTCGCCCGCGCACCAATCCGCTCGCGTTCGTTCGCGACGGCGACGACATCGTGGTGATCGCTTCCAAAGCGGGCGCTCCGACCAATCCCGACTGGTTCCACAACGTGCGGGCGAACCCGGAGGTCACGCTCGAGATCGGCACCGAGACCCTGGCGGCGACCGCGACTCCGGTCACCGAAGGCGCGGAGCGCGACCGTCTCTACGCCGCGATGGTCGAGGTGATGCCCGGCTTCGCCGAATACCAGGAGAAGACCGACCGGGTGATTCCCGTCGTCAAGCTGACGCCGCACTGAGCGGAGCTGGGGCGGCGCCGTTCCCGGTCGTGGCCGAACGGAAGCGTCAGCCTGCCGTGATTCCGGTGATCAGCGTTTGATCCGTGCCGGTACGGGTCGTGATGAACTGCGTGAAGGTGTTCGCCTCCTCGCCGGGGAACTGCTGCGTCAAGCGGACTTCCCACCGTGCCTGGCCGTCGGGTCCGTCCCCGGCCCGGGAAATCTGCACGCAGTATCGGGTGCCCGCAGGCACCTGGTTGATGCCGCGCTGGATCTGATCGGCGGGCGATACCGCCGCGTCGGGGGCGACCACCGCGCGAGCCCGGTACCCGGATCGTTCGGCGTAGTAGGCGTACTCGAAGGCGAAGATGGCGTCGGGGCCGTTGCCGGTGCCGCCCGGATCGGTGCCGGAGACGACGTCGGCGGTGCGTTTCTGCTCGCATCCCGGCGTGGCGATGGCCCACGGCGGCCTGACCCGTGAGGTGGACGTCGAGGTGGTCGGCGCGGGTCCGGCCGCGCGCGGCGGTGATGTCGCCGCCGCTGTGCGCGAATTCGCCTCGGAGCCATAGATCATGGCCAGGCCGATCGAGACGGTGGCGATCACGATGGCGAGCACGATCAAGACCGTCAGCGAGCGGTTGCCGCGTTGCTGTTCGGTGCGCCGCGGGTGGCGCACCGGGGTGCCGGGATGAATGCCGGATCGGTTGACGATGGCGGGCGCCGTGACGTGGCCGTCCTCGGGCTCGGCCCGCACCGGCTCGGTGGGTGCGCCGCGCTGCTGCGGGGCAACGGGTTGCGGCGGTCGCACCGCGGCGGGCGCGGGTTCGAGCCATTGCTCCCACTCGCCGAGGCGCGGCCGGGTGTCTTGCCGCTCCGGCGGGCGCGGTGGCTCCGGCGCCTCGTACTGCGGCTCACGACGACGAACCTGCTTGCGCCGGCCGGGTGAACGACGTCGTTTGGACGGCTTGCCTGCCGGAATGCGCAGCATCGGCAGACCCGTGTCGAACGGATTGGCCTGGCTCGCGCCCTGACTGGGATGCTCCCGGTCAGGGGGCGTCATCGTCGAATTCGCCCAGCACCGGTACGACCGCTGTCACGGCGGACGGGATGGTCACGCCGAGTTGTCCGTCGCGCGGCTTGTGCTCCTGGTCTTCGCCGCCCGGCGGCGGAGCGGGCGGTACCACCATGCCGCCGGTCGGGCCGGGATGAGCGGGATGGTCCGGGCTGCTCGCGGGCGCGGGTGGCGCGGAGTCGACGGCGGGCGGCGCGACCGCGGGCGCGGGCCTGCTCTCCGGTTTCGGCGCATCCGCTCGCGCGGCGGGCGACGAATTGCCGGGCGGGATCAGCGAACCCGGGCCGCTGGTCGACGACTTGTGCTCCGGCGATCCACCGAAGTCGAACAACTTCGAGGAATTCTTCGAGTCGTCGCCGGTCGTGCCGGAGTTGGTGGTGGAGCCCGGGTTGATCAGCTCCGGGATCGCCTTGTCCGCGGCCGCGGCGACGGTGTCGATGCCGTGGATGCCGACTTCGGCGATCTTGTCGATGATGTGCGTGCCGATGTCGACGCCCGCGTTGATGGCCGTGGTGCCGAGGTCCACCCCCGCGGAGATGAGCTGCTGCTGCAATTGCAGTTGCGCGACCATGGCTGGGTCCATGGGCTGTGTGGTGGCGGGTGTCGTGGTGCCGGGCACGACTTGCCCGGTGCTACCGGGATAGACGGCTTGCCCCTGGCTGACGCCGGACGGCGTGGTGACCGTGAGCGGTCCCATCTCGTCGAGTTTCCTGGTGTGGTCGTCCATTTCGGTGCGCGCGGCCGTCACGGTGGTGAGCGCGTCGCGCAGCGCCTGGGTGGCGCGGGTGATGACGGCGTCGGTCTCCGGTGCGGAGGTCGCGTTGTCCAGGATCTCCCGCGCGTCGCGCCGGAAGTCGGCGATGATCTGGTCGACGCGCCGCGCCGCGCGCCCGGAGGTGGCGTGCGCGTCGGCGAGAACGGACAGGTAGGCCGGACCTCGGTCGGAGATGTCGCCGATCTGGGTCTGCGTGGTGCGCATCGCGGGCACCGCGCTGTCGGCGGCCTGGGAGGTCCAGGTCGATTCCAGGGCGTGCAGCCCTTCGCGGTGCGGGCCTTCGGTGTCGGCCGCCTGGGCGGATGCGGCCGAGAGCGCCCCGGTCGCGGCCGCGCTCGGCACGCCGACACCGGTGCCGAGTGCGGAGCGCAGCGTCAGCAGTGGCTTGACCAGCGCGGCGACGATCGGCGGATCGACGCCAGGTTCGGTGCTCACCGGCCTGGTGATCTCGGCGGCGGGCTGGGTGGTGTGGGTGCGTTTGCGCAGTCCCATCAGGCTTCTCATGCCGGTGCCTCCCCGGACCGCGCGATCGCGCTCGCCGTCGCGGCGTCGACATCCTGCGCGTTCTCGCTGTAACCGCGCAGCACTCGGCCGTATGCGCTGACCAGCTGTCCGGCCGTCGACAACGCTTCGGCGTGTTCGGACACGGCCGCGGAGAAGCGCGCCGCGAATTCCGCGCCGACGACGCCGAGATCGGCGGCCAGCCGTTCCGGATCCACCGCGCCGGAGGCGACCGTGGCCGCCGACGCCAATTGTTCGGACACCGCGTCCGCGATCGCGGTGTAGGCGGCCACCGCCGCCGGGTCGAGCCTGAGCGTATCCACTGTTCCCCTCCCGGATCCCAGTCTGTCGCTACCGCGCCATGATTCACCGCCAAGGGTACTGTGCCGAAGCCCCGCCATGCGCCTGTTCCTCGGTGGTCGGTTTCGCGCGTAGGCCACGCTTTCGCGTGTCCGACCGTCCGCGCGGCGCGGGCGGCATCTCGAAGCGTCCGCGGGCGCGTCCTGGCGCGACGGCCGACCTCCCTGTTCACGAGCCCTCCTGTGTCCCTTGCCGATCCGGCCGGAGTGGCGTCCACCCGAGCGAACGCGTGCGTGTCGAGATTGTTATTCGGAACAACAAATTAGCTGTTGTGCGCTGCGTCACAGTTCAATATGTTGCTGTGAACAACATTTGTTCCACTCCGACCGGCCGGGGCATCGTCCCGGCCGGTGATGAAAGGCCCACTTATGCGTAAGGGCATCCTCAGCGCCGCCGCGCTGTCGTTCGCGCTCCTGGCCGCCACGCTCACCGCGTGCGGCGACTCCGGGGACTCCGGCGGCAAAACCCAGATCGGCGTGATCCTTCCGGACAGCAAGACCTCCGCCCGCTGGGAGACGGCGGACCGCAAGTACCTGCAACAGGCGTTCGAAGCCGCTGGCGTCAAGGCCGATATCCAGAACGCCCAGGGCGACAAGAACGCCTTCCAGACCATCGCCGACCAGATGATCACCAACGGCGTCTCGGTCCTGGTGATGACCAACCTGGACAGCGGCACCGGCAAAGCGGTGATCCAGAAGGCGAAGTCGCAGGGCGTCACCGTGATCGACTACGACCGGCTCACCTTGGGCGGCGGCGCGCAGTATTACGTCTCCTTCGACAATGTGAAGGTCGGCAGCTTGCTCGGTGCGGGCGTCGCGCAGTGCCTGACCGATCGCAACGCGGTGCGCCCGGTGGTCGCGTACCTGAACGGCGGACCGACCGACAACAACGCCGCCCTGCTGAAGACCGGCTACGACGGTGTGTTGAAGCCACGATTCGACGCGGGCCAGTACGTCAAGGGCCCCGATCAGGCTGTCCCGGAGTGGGACAACACGACAGCGGGCACCATCTTCGAGCAGATGCTCACCGGCAGGCCGGATATCGGAGGCGTCGTCGCGGCCAACGACGGATTGGCCAACGCCGCGATCGCGGTGCTGAAGAAGCAGAAGCTCAACGGTCAGGTGCCGGTCAGCGGGCAGGACGCCACGGTGCAGGGACTGCAGAACGTGCTGGCGGGCGACCAGTGCATGACCGTCTACAAGGCGATCCAGAAAGAGGCCGAAGCGACCGCGAAACTGGCGGTGGGCCTGGTGAAGGGGGAACCCGGCACGACCAACGGCACCGTGCGCGATCCGGAGTCGAACGCCGACGTGCCGTCGGTGCTGCTGGAACCGAAGGCCATCTACCCGCGCAACGTCAAGGACGTGGTGGCCGACGGTTATGTCACCAAGACCGAGTTGTGCACCGGCGAGTTCGCGAAACTCTGCGCGGACAACGGGATCTGATATCGCACGCCCCTTCCGCGGTTCGATGAGGGGATTGCGGAAGGGGCTCCATTCTTCGGAGGAGCCACCCCATGTCCGAACTGCCGGTCATCGAATTACGCGGATTAGAGAAAAGTTTCGGTCCGGTCCACGTCCTGCACGAGGTCACCTTCAGCGCCTTCCCCGGCGAAGTGACCGCACTTGTCGGCGACAACGGCGCGGGCAAGTCCACGCTGGTCAAATGCATCGGCGGTACCCATCCGATCGATGCGGGCGAGTTCCTCTTCGAGGGCGCGCCGGTGCAGGTGCACAGCCCGCGCGACGCGGCGGCGCTGGGCATCGAGATCGTCTACCAGGACCTCGCGCTCTGCGACAACCTCGACATCGTCCAGAACATGTTCCTGGGCCGGGAGCGCAAGCGCGGTCTCGTGCTCGACGAGTACGCGATGGAGGAACTGGCCGAGAAGACGTTGGCGAGCCTGTCGGTGCGCACCGTCAAGTCGGTCCGGCAGCAGGTCGCCAGCCTGTCCGGCGGCCAGCGCCAGACGGTGGCCATCGCGAAAGCCGTGCTGTGGAACAGCAAAGTGGTGATCCTGGACGAGCCGACGGCCGCGCTGGGCGTCGCGCAGACCCAGCAGGTGCTCGAACTGGTCCGCAAGCTCGCCGACCAGGGCCTGGCGGTGGTGCTGATCTCGCACAACATGAACGACGTCTTCGCGGTGTCCGACCGGATCGCCGCGCTCTATCTCGGCCGGATGGCCGCCCAGGTACGAACCTCCGACGTGACGCACGCGCAGGTCGTCGAATTGATCACGGCAGGCCGTAGCGGCGCGCTCGGCCTCGAGGCGAGCGGAGCGACCCGATGACCGCGGTGACCACCGAGCGGCGACCGGTGGCGGCGCCGGTGACCGACCTGATGAGCGACTACGTCGGCCGCGTGCGCGGCGGCGACATGGGGGCGTTGCCCTCGGTGATCGCGCTCGTCGTCCTGTCGGCCGTCTTCTGGGCGGCGCGCCCGGTCTTCATGTCCGAGGCCAATTTCGCCAATCTGTTCACCCAGGGCGCGGCGATCGCGGTGATCGCGATGGGGTTGATCTTCGTGCTGCTGCTGGGGGAGATCGACCTGTCGGCCGGGTTCACCAGCGGGGTCTGCGCCGCCGTGCTCGCGGTGCTGCTCACCGACGAAGGGTGGCCGTGGTATTCGGCGGTGCTGGTCTCGTTGCTCACCGGGATGGTGATCGGACTGGTGATCGGCACGGTCGTGGTGAAGATCGGGATCCCGTCGTTCGTGGTGACGCTGGCGGCATTCCTCGCGTTGCAGGGTGTGGCGCTGAAGATCATGGACAACGGCCGCAACATCTCCATCCGCGACGAGACGATCGTCGCCATCGCGAACAAGAACGTGCCGCCCTTGCTCGGCTGGGCGCTGTACGCGGCACTGGTCACGGGTTTCGCCCTCGTGCAATACCGGAAGTGGCGGGCGCGCACGAAACTCGGGCTCACCGGCACGACGGCGCGGGTGGTCGTGGTGCGAGTCGTGCTGCTGGCGCTCGTGGCCGGCGCGGCGGTGCTGGTGCTCAACGGCGAGCGCAGCCGCAATCCCGCGGTGCACTCGCTGACGGGGATGCCCATCGTGGTGCCGATGATCGCCGCGCTGTTGCTGCTGTGGACGTTCGTGCTGGACCGCACCGCGTTCGGCCGGCACGTCTACGCCGTCGGCGGCAACGCGGAGGCCGCCCGGCGCGCGGGCATCGCGGTGGATCGAGTGAAGATCACCGCCTTCGTGCTGTGCTCGACGATGGCGGCGGTGGGCGGACTGATCGCGGCCTCGCGCGCCAACTCCGTCGACCCGAACACCGGCGGCAGCGACGTGCTGCTCACCGCGGTCGGCGCGGCGGTGATCGGCGGCACCAGCCTCTTCGGCGGCCGCGGGCGGATGCTGGACGCGGTGCTCGGCGCCGCGGTGGTCGCCGTGATCAACAACGGCATGGGGCTGATGGGCTACAGCGCGGGCACGAAATTCGTTGTGACAGGATTTGTGCTGCTCTTGGCGGCCGGAGTGGACGCCCTCTCCCGTAAGCGTGCGCTCCCGCGGCGATGAATCCCAGCCCTGTGACGAAAGCCCGGTGAATGCGAGCAGCACCTTCGCCCGATGAGATCCGCACGCGCAACCTCGCCGCGCTGCTGCGGCACGTCCACCGTGACGGGGCGGTGTCGCGTGCCGCGCTCGCCGAGCGAATGGGATTGAATCGCAGCACGATTCTCGCGCTCACCACGGATCTGGCGGCGGCAGGCCTGGTCAGCGAGGAATTGCCGGGCCAGACCGGACGGGCGGGCAGGCCGTCGCTGGTGGTGCGTCCGCAGGCCGAGCGGGTCTACGTCGTCGCGCTGGACGTCGGCGCGGACCGGCTCGCCGCCGCACGCGTCGGGCTGGGCGGGTCGGTGCTCGAGCGCACCGCGACCGCCCGTCCCGGCGGCGCGTTCGACCCGGACGACGTGATCGCCGCGCTCGCGGCGATGGCGCGGGAGATGATCGCGGCGGCCGCGCCGGACGCTCGGTGCGTCGGCGTCGGAGTCGCGTTCTGCGGCATGGTCCGCGAGGCGGACGGCGTCGTGCGGTACGGGCCGAATCTCGGCTGGGTGGACGTCGCGTTCGGCGCCGAGCTGACGCGAGAACTCGCACTCGGCCTCCGCGTCGCGGTCGGCAACAACGCCAACCTCGGCGCGCTGGCCGAACGCGAACGCGGTGTGGGCGAAGGCTTGGCGAACCTGATCTATCTGCACGGTGATGTCGGCATCGGCGGCGGCATCATCATGAATGGCGAATTGCTCGGCGGGGAAGGCGGTTACGGCGGGGAAGTCGGGCACATGATCGTGAATCCCGGTGGGCGGCCGTGCGCCTGCGGTTCCCGCGGCTGCCTCGAGGCCGAAGCGGGTGAACTCGGGTTGATCGCCGCGGCGGGACGGACCGATCCGGCGGGACAGGCGGCGGTCGACGCGATCGTCGAGTCCGCCGCCCGCGGCGACGCGGTGGCCCGCGACGCGCTGCACCAGGTCGGTGAATGGCTCGGCTACGGCGTCGCCAATCTGGTGAACATCTTCAATCCGTCGATGGTGGTGTTCGGTGGCGTGCTGCGGGAGATCTATCTGGCCTCGGCGGCCCAGGTGCGCAGCCGCGTCGCGGTGAACGGCCTGCAAGCCGTCCGCGAGCGGGTCAGGTTGCGCACCAGCGCGCTGGCGGGCGACGCGACCTTGATCGGAGCCGCGGAACTGGCCTTCACCGACGTGCTCACCGATCCGTTGCAGACCTTGTCCCGCAAGCAGGCCGCGCGCGCTTGACGGGTTCAGGCGGCGCCCGCCGCGCTGAACTCCGACAGGTGGGTGGTGAGCAGTCGTACCCGCACCCGCTGTTCCTCGGTGGTTTCCTCGGGGTGGTGGATCTCTATGCTCAGCCGGTCGTCGAAGGTGCTGATGATGATGGTGCCGCTCGGCTGCTGGAGCCGGTGCCCGGTCTTGTCGGGCTTGCCGAGCATGATCGAGCGGAAGTCGGTGATCCGCAACTCGTCCGGCACCTTAGGCCTGCGCACTCGTCCCCAATTGGTGGCCAGCACGATTCCCGGTGCGCGCGGCGGGGGACCGGCGGCGATCTCGGGTATGTGCAGTGGGGTCTGCTGCACGATGCCGGTGTCCAGGCCGGCGCGCAGCGTGTCGCTGATGCCGCGGGCCAGTTCGACCAGTGTCGTGCCGGTCCGCGGCGCGGGGATGAAATTCGCGAAGCCGAGCACGTTGGTGCCTTCGGTCATCCCGATCGGCGGGGACACCCGGGTACGCAGGTCGACCGAGTAGGTGTAGGCCAGCTCGGTCAGCGGCAATCCGCGCAGCTCGGCCTCGGTGAGCAGGATCGCGGCCGAGGCGAGGCCGTTGATCGTGGTGTGCTCCCGGTGCCCGAGTTCGATCAGCGCGGTGGTCTGCTGTCGGGTCAGTCTGCAGCGCGCGGTGCGCGGGACGAGGTAATCGGGATCGTCCGGGCCGGAGTAGCTCCGAGCGACGCCCACCGGGCGGTGCGGCATGACCGGTGTGTCGATCTTCCGCACGCCGCGCTCGCGCAGCAGGTCCTCCACCGACCGCGGGAAGCCGTGCGGCGGCAGTTCGGCGGATCGCCTCTCGGTGCGGTCGGTGTAGCACGACCACAGCTCGCCGAACACGGCCAGCGAATGATAGGCATCCGCGACGCTGTGGTGGGTCACCAACGTGATTCCGGCGGTATCGCCGTCCCGCACCACGCACAGCGAGGAGAGCGCCCTGCGCTGGTCCAGCCTGGCTCCGGTGAGCAACCGCTCGGGATCGCCCGCGGCGACCGTCAGCTCCGATGTGGCGCCGTGGGATTCGAGCAGCAGGTGGCCGCCGCGGCCGTCCGGCTCGAGGTGGGCGCCGAGGATGGGGCGGGAGCGAACCACGGCTTCGAACGCCGCCGACAGCGCGGCGAGATCCAACCGACCCGCGACCCGAATCGAGTAGCCGACGAGTACTTCGCTGTTGGCGAAGATCGCCTCGCTCGGCGCCAGCGGGCGGATGACGGTTGCTGCGGTCATGTCGCTTCCTTCACCTGAGCCTGTCCAGAGGCTAGCCCGAAGCCCGGACGCGCCAGGCTTTTTCGGCAGCATCGTGTGTTTCCTGTATCGGGCGGCCGTTGGCCGCTGTTTCGCGTCGTTGTCACAACGACACCTTGTTCGGGTCCGGTCGTCCGACCCCGCAGCTCGCGGTTAGCCAGCAGCCCCTAGAGTGATACTCTAGAGTCCTGCTCTAGAGGAGGCTGCCATGACCGAACTCGTCACCTACCGGCTGGACGACGGCGTCGCCACGATCACGCTGGACGACGGCAAGGCGAATGTGATGTCCGAGAACATGCTCGGCGCCATCGCCGCCGCCCTGGACCGGGCCGAGGCGGACCGGGCGGTCGTCCTGTTGACCGGCCGCGCGCGCGTTTTCTCCGCCGGCTACGACCTGGCGACGTTCTCCCGATCCGCCGACGACATCCGCCGCACCTTGCGTGCCGGCGGCAACCTGGTGCACCGGCTGCTCGGCTTCCCGTATCCCGTCGTGGCGGCATGCCCTGGGCATGCCATCGCCCAAGGCGCGTTCACGCTGCTGGCCACGGACGTACGGTTCGGCGTAGCGGGAGATTTCAAGCTGGGTCTCAACGAGGTCGCGATCGGGCTGACCATTCCGCACTACGGTGTGGAGCTGGCGCGGCACCGGCTCACCGCGCCTGGCTTCGACCGGGCGGCGAACACCGGGATCCTGGTCGCGCCCGAAGAAGCCAGAGAGCTGGGCTTTCTCGACGTGCTCAGCACCGATGCCGACGACCTGCGCACGCGCGCGACGGCCGAAGCGCACCGGTTGACCGGAATCGACTCCGCGGCGCACACGGGTACGAAGCTGCGTGTGCGCGCTCAGGTGCTCGCCGCGGTCCGTTCCGGCATCGATGCCGAGTTCGGCGGGTAGCTCGCCGTGCGCACCCGCGAGCGCATTCTGGCCGAAGCCACGGAACAGCTCCTGGCCAAGGGGTATGCGTCGTTCACGGTGGCCGGTGTGCGGGATCGGCTCGGTTTGTCCAGCGGCAGCATGTTCCACGCGTTCGGTTCGAAAGCCGAATTGGCCGCCGCGGTCTATGTCTCCGGGATGCTCGACTACCAGCGGACCATGCTGGCGTGCCTCGATGCGCCGGATGTCGGCGCCGAGCAAGCGATCCGCGCGATGCTCGCGGCCCATCTCGGCTGGGTGGAAGACCATCGCGACCTGGCCCGGTTCCTGTTCGCCACCTTGCCGGACGAGGTGACCGGATTCGCGGAACCCGAACTCGCCCAGCACAATCGGGTCTTCTTCGATGCGCTGGCACGCCGGTATCGAGAGTTGCTCGGAACCGCGGAACCGGGTGGCGGCGGCTATCCGGTGGCCCATGCGATCTGCGCCGGACCGGCGCAGGAGTACTGCAGGCAATGGGTGCGCGGACGTGTCACGGCGCGGCCGCGCACGCTGACGGCGATCTTTCAAGAGGCCGCCATCGCCGCCCTCGCCACGCTGACTCGCTAGGCGGCGGCCGCCGTAGGCCAACCGGCGCAGCGGGTTCGGGTGGCGATGCGGCGAATACCGCGATTCCCACGGCTTCGGCCGAGTGGCGCGTCCCGCCTCGGCGAGCCCGAGATGTGCAGCCGTCGATGACACCGAACCGCCGGTCGGTCTCGCGTGCAGTCGGACCGCGCCGGGCGGCGGGGAGTCGGGCGCGTCGGGGCCCGGTCGATGAGCGGCGAATCGGTTGCGGAACGGCGACGGGTGATCAACAGTGGTTGTCGAGTTTCGGTGCTGCGACGGGAGGCCACCATGGACCGTACGGACGTCGTTGTCGTCGGTGCGGGATATGCCGGGCTGTGCGCGGCGCGGGCGTTGCGAGCGGTAGGCCGGGATGTCGTCGTCCTGGAGGCGAGCGATCGCGTCGGCGGTCGCACCCGGACCGCGCGGGTCGGCGCCGGATGGGCTGTCGACCTCGGCGGCCAGTGGATCTCGGGCGCGCACACGCGATTCGCCGCGCTGGCCGAAGAGTACGGGGCCGCGACGTACCCACCGCCGGAAGGAGTCGACCTGCTGGTCGAGGGCGTGGTCCGGCGGCGCTTCACCGGAGCCCGCCCACCGCTTCCGACGTTCGTCCTCGTCGTGCTCGCCCAGGCGATGTGGCGGCTGGAACGGATGGCCGCACGGGTGGATCTCACGCGGCCATGGGCCGCGCCGGGCGCCGATCGGCTGGACGCGATGACGGCGGCCACCTGGTTGCGCCGGAATCTGCCGGAGCGGCGGGCGCGGAACCTGGCCGAGGTAATGATCGGCGAGGAGTTGTGCGTTGACGTCGGCAGCATCTCGATGCTCGGTCTGCTCACCACGATCCGTTCGGCGGGCGGCGTCGAGGCCGGGGTCGCCGCCGAGACGGTGAACCGCCTGTTCGTCGACGGCGCCGACGGGCCCGCGCTGGCCGTCGCCGCCGAACTGGGGGACGCGGTGCGTCTCGGTGTGCCGGTGACGGGTATCCGCAGGCGAGCGGATGGCGTTGTGGTGAGTGCCGACTCCGGTGACGTGCACGCCGAGCACGTGATCGTGGCGGTGCCGCCCACCCTCGCCGGACGTATCGCCTACGATCCGCCGCTGCCCGCCGCGCGCGACCAATTGACCCAGCGCATGCCGATGGGCTCGGTGCTGAAAGCGTTCGCCGTCTACGAGCGGCCGTTCTGGCGGGACGACCTGCTCACCGGCCAATCGCTGAACCTGCACGATCCGGTGCCGGTCACCTTCGACGCGACCCGGCCCGGCGGTCCTGGCGTACTCGGCGCGCTGGTGCCCGGCCGGGCCGCTCAGCGGCTCGCCGCCCTGCCCCCGGCCGAGCGTCGCGCCATGATCATCGGTTCGCTCGTCCGAGCCTTCGGGCACGCCGCCCGCGAGCCGATCGAGTGGCACGAGAAGGTATGGGCGGACGATCCGTACACGCGCGGCGGCTACGGGGCCTTCTTCCCCCCGGGTGTCCTGACCACCGCGGGCTCCGCGCTGCGCGACCCGGTCGGTGCGATCCACTGGGCCGGAAGCGAAACCGCGACGGAGTGGTCGGGCTACATCGAGGGAGCGATCCGCTCGGGCGAGCGCGCGGCCGCCGAAGTGCTCGCGTCCGATCGCTCCACGGCCACGGCGTGATTGCCGCGGTGTTGCTGGAACGCTGGCTCTGACCCAGCCGAGGGCTCACAATGGAGAGGTGTTCCAGCGGATCGTGGTGGGCTACGACGATTCACCCGGCGCCAGGGCCGCCTTGACGATGGCGCTCGAGTTGGCGACGGTGCACCACGCCACGCTCACGGTCGTCGCGGTCGAGGAGTACCTGCCGCACTACGGACCGGTGGTCGGCGAGATCGAGGACGAACGCTCGATCGGCGAGGTCACCTGCCGCCGCTGGCTCACCACGGCGGCCGAGACCGCCGAACAGCACGGCATAGCGGTGCGGGCCGAGGTGCGGGCGGGTCAGGCCGCGCGCGAACTGGCCACGGCCGCCGCCGATCACGATGCCGACCTGCTGGTGCTTGGGCGCACCGGGCACTCGGGCATCTGGGGACGGTTCATGGGCAGCACCGCGGAGAAGGCCGCCCGGCACGTCGGTTGCTCGGTTCTCGTCGCGCACGACGGCGACGCAGGGGCCGAGCGCCGGTGAGTGCGGCGGCAGTGGTGCCCGGCGGTGGCGCCGCCGCGGACGGTCGGGTAGAAGTTCTGCGTGGCGGGTGAACTGACCGAGGAACCGACCGGCATCGCCGATCGCGCGGCCGGCCGCGCTCGCCGGTGGGAATTCTGGCGTACCCACGGCCCGGTATCGGTCGTCGTCGCCTTCGGCGGGGCGCTCGGCGCGCTCGCCCGCTACGGCCTGGCGCAGGGGTTGCCCGCTCGCCCCGGGCACTTTCCGCTGGCCACCTTCATCACGAATGTCGCGGGCTGTTTCGCGATCGGAGTGCTCATGGTCGCGGTAACCGAGATCTGGGCTGCTCATCGGTTGCTGCGTCCCTTTCTCGGAGTGGGTGTGCTGGGCGGGTTCACCACCTTCTCCACCTACGTCAACGAGATCCGCGCCCTACTGCGGCCCGGCACGATCGTCGTCGCGGCCGGTTACCTCGCGGGCACGCTGATCTGCGCCCTGTCGGCGACCCTCGCCGCCATGTGGCTCACCAGGGCGGGATACGAACGCCTGCGACGCGCGCGAAAGGCGGCTCGATGACGGTGTTGCTGGTCCTGGTGGGCGGCGCGATCGGCGCACCGCTGCGGTATCTCATCGATCGCGTGGTGCAGGATCGCCGCGACAGCCTGTTCCCGTGGGGCACCTTCATGGTCAACCTGATCGGGTGTCTCGTCCTCGGCGCCCTCAGCGGAGCGGGATCGGCGCTGTCCTCGCCGCTTTTCCTGCTGCTCGGCACCGGGTTCTGCGGAGCGCTGACCACGTACAGCACGTTCAGCTACGAAACCGTGCGACTGGCCGAGCGGGCCGCGTATTTCTACGCGGCGATGAACGTGGTCGTCAGTGTCTCCGCGGGGTTGATCGCCACTGTGTCGACTTATGCGTTGGTGCACGCCCTGTTCGGGTGAGGCGTTCCGTCGATTACCTCCGCGACGTGATCCAGCTCACTAGGCTGCTCTGTCGCCCGCCGCCGGTGGTGGGTTAAGCTGACGGAACAGATGCAGATATGCGCATACATCAGATGTGGGAAGGGCTGGCGCGATGGGACACGAACACGGTCACGCGCACGGGCACGCGCTCTCCGGTCAGGCCGATCGCCGGTGGCTGACCATCGCGCTCGCCCTCATCGTCGGCTTCATGTCGGTCGAGGTCGTGATCGGTCTGCTGGCCAACTCGCTGGCCCTGCTGTCCGACGCGGCGCACATGCTCACCGACGCCGCGTCCATTGTCCTCGCGCTCGTCGCGATCCGGCTCGCGGCGCGTCCGGCGAACGGCAAGTACACCTATGGCTACAAACGCGCCGAGATCCTCTCGGCGCAGGCCAACGGCGTCACGCTGCTCGTGCTGGCGGGCTGGCTCACCTACGAGGCCGTGCGCCGCCTGCTGGAGCCGCCCGAGGTGACCGGCGGGCTCGTGCTGGCGACCGCGCTGGCCGGTGTGGTGGTCAACGTCGCGGCCACCTGGGCGATCAGCAAGGCCAACCGCGCCAGCCTCAACGTGGAAGGCGCCTTCCAGCATGTGCTCAACGACCTGTACGGGTTCATCGCCACCGCCGTGGCCGGCCTCGTCGTGCTGACCACCGGCTTCGCCAGGGCGGACGCTATCGCCACGCTCATCGTCGTCGCGCTGATGGTCAAGGCGGGGCTCGGGCTGGTACGCGAATCCGGCCGGATCTTCCTGGAGGCCGCTCCCGCGGGCGTCGATCCGGACGCGTTGGGGCGCGGGCTGGTGGGCATCGACGGCGTCGACGAGGTGCACGATCTGCACGTCTGGCAGATCACCTCCGGTGACATCGCGCTGTCGGCGCATGTGCTGGTCCGGCCGGGCGCCGACTGCCACGGCCTGCGCCAGCGGATCGAGCACCTGCTCGACCACGACTACGGCATCACCCACACCACGTTGCAGGTCGACCACTCCCATGCCGTCGCCTCCTCGCCCGCGGTGGACGCGCAGCGCCTGCTGCCGGTGCTGGAGGACCACTGCGACGACGCCCACGGCCCGGTGCACCGCGACCGTCCGTCGTCCGCGGCGAATGTCGTCTGACCCACCGACCGCCACGCGCACGGACGACGCGAACATCGGATGGCTCAGCGATCCAGGCGGGGGAACGGTCGTTCGGCCTCGATCAGGTAGGCCAGCTCCAGCAGGGTGCGCTCGTTGCCGCGGGTGGCGGCGAACTGTACGCCGATCGGCAGTCCCGCGTCGGTCAGGCCCGCCGGAACCGTGATCGCCGGTGTTCCCGTGATGTTGTTGATCGGCGTGAAGCAGACGTAGGCGCGCAACCGCTCGATGAGTTCGTCGAATGGCACGGTCGGGCTGAGATAGCCGAGCTCCGGTGTGGTGTGACCGAGCGTGGGGAGCAGCACCGCGTCGTAGGGTCCGAGCGCCCGCTCGTAGGTGGCCGCCGCCGCGCGGAGCCGGTAGAGCGTGAGCGGGGCGTGCAGTGCCCGGCGCAGGAACAAGGCGCGCAGGCCCACGGTCAGGTCGTCCACGCGGCGCGCGTCGAACCGGCGGTCGAGGAACCGGCCCGTCGTGGTGATCGCGGCCGCGAGCAGGCCCCAATAGTGCAGGAAGGCGCTCTCGATCGCGGCGTCGAACGGCAGCGGCACCGGCTCGACCGAATGGCCGGCTGATTCGAGTGTGCGCGCGACATTTTCGACGGCCGCCCGGGTGGACCCGGCGGCCAGCGGCCCCGCGAGATTGTCGAGCACCAGCGCTACCCGCATGCGCCGGGTCGGGGGACCGTCGACGCGGCCGATCGGCCGGAGCGCGGGATTGCGCCAATACTGTTCGGCCGCAGCGGCGTACGCGGCCGTATCGCGCACCGTCCTGGTCAGCACACCTTCGCTGACGATGTCGACCGGCAGCGTGCGGGCCAGCCCGGACACCACGTGCCGCCCCCGCGTCGGCTTCAAGCCGACCAGCCCCGCGCACGCCGCCGGAATCCGGATCGAACCGCCGCCGTCGTTGCCGTGCGCGATCGGGACGACACCCGCCGCCACCAGCGCGGCCGCCCCGCCCGACGAGCCGCCCACGGAATGGCCGGTGTGCCACGGGTTGCGCGTGGGCGCGAGATGCGGGGTCTCGCTGCTGGCGTTGAAGCCGAATTCGGGCATGGCGCTCTTGCCGAGCACGGTGAGGCCGGTGCTGAGGAACTGCCGGGTGTAGCCGCTGTGCGCGCGGGCGGGCCGCGCGCGGAACGCGGCTGTGCCCTGATTGGTCGGCATGCCCGCGACGTCCGTGTTGTCCTTGACGAAACTGGGCACGCCGTAGAAGGCGCCGGTCCGCTCGGCGGGCAGCAGCGGCTCCGCGTAGCTCCGGTAGGCGACGGCCGCCAGCTGTTCCACCCGCTCGGCGCGCGCCACCGCGGCGGCGGCGAGTTCGCGCGGCGACACCGCACCGTCGCGCACCAGCGTGGCCAGGGCGACGGCGTCGTGATCACCGAGTGCGTCGTCGGCGAAGGCGTGGACGCGCGAGGGTAGCGGAAGATGAGCGTCGGCGGTCATGACCCGAATCTAATGTGTCCAGCAGGTAGATCGTCCAGAACAGAAAGGACAGCAGGTGGCCGCGACATACCCGGATCCGGTGCCACCGAAGGGCCGAGTCGGCTCGCTGTTGTTCGCTTTGCCGCCCGCGGGCCGACGGTGGAGCGTGGCGTTGCGTGCCGCGCTCGCGTTCGCCGCTCCCGCCACGATCATCACCGGTCTCGGCCATCCGGATGCGGCGGTGTTCGTCATGTTCGGCGCCTTCGCCGTGCTCTACGGCGAAGGGCGGCCGTTCCGGGTGCGCGGCCGGGTGGTCCTCGCCGCGGGCTCGGCGCTGCTGGCCGCCTGCGGTGTCGGTGCGGTGGTCGGCAGTCTGCTGGACACCGGGTTCGGGTCATCGCTGCTCATGGTCGTCGTGGTGTCGGCGATCGCGGTCGTGGCCGTGTTCGTCATCGATGCGCTGCGGCTCGGTCCGCCCGGTGCGCTGTTCTTCGCGCTCGTCTGCGCGGGCGCGATGAGAGCCGCCGAGGTCGGGACCTCAGTGTTGACGTTGTTGTTCTGCACGGCCTGCGGTGTCGTCGCGTCGATCGTCGTCTCGATGGCCGGGGTGCTGCGAGATCGTCGCAAGCCCGAACGGGTGGCGGTCGGCGCTGCGGTTCGGGCGGTCGACGCCTATGTCGTGGCGCGGGAGGCCGGAACGCCCGCTATCGACCTGCGCCACCGGGCGGGAGCCGCGATGGCGGACGCGTGGGCCGCGGTCTACGACGCGGGCCTGCCCTCGGACCCAGGGGAAGCCGAGCTGCTGGCGACCTTGCAGGAGGCGCGGCGCAACCTCGCCGGGCACGCCCCCGACGACGACACCGACGATCTGCTGGTCGATCCGTTGGTCTCGTTCGCCCGCCCGGGCATCGGGTTCCGGCTGGAGCGTTCCCTGTCGTTCTCCTCGCACGCGGCGATCAGCGCGATGCGCGTCGCCGTGGGCTGCCTTGGCGCGGGTGCGCTCAGCGCGCTGCTCGGTCTGGAGCGGCCGCACTGGGCGGTGCTCAGCGCCCTGATCGTCTTGCAGACCGGACCGGATCGAGTGCGCGGACAGGTGCGGGCCATCCACAGGTTCGTCGGCACCATCGCGGGCCTCGGTCTGTTCGCGCTCATCTACCAGCTGGGGCCGACCGGTTACGCGCTGATCGCGCTGGTCGCCGCGCTGCAGTTCTGCATCGAACTGTTCGTGCCGCGCAATTACGCGCTGGCCGTCGTCTTCATCACGCCGGTCGCCCTGATCGCGGGTGGAGTCGCCACGACGGGCGGGCCGATCGCACCCGTGATCCGTGATCGGTTGTGGGAGACACTGCTCGGTGTCGCCGTCGCCGTGCTCGCGCTGCACGGCGTCGCACCCCACGGCCACCGGCGCACCTTTCGCCGGCTGGAACACCGGGTGCGCACCACCGCGCGCACCCTGCTCGACCGGCTGCGCCGTAAGCCGATGGACGCCGAAGCGTGGGTGCTGGTCCAGCATCTGCAATTCGATTTGGTCGGCGTGGTGCGCAGCGGCATCGACTCGGCGACCGACGATCCGGAGTGGACCCGCGAATACTGGCCGGAGCACACGGCACTGGCGCACTTCGGTCATGACCTGCTCGCCGCCTGCTGGGTGCTGCGGCCGGGCCAGCGGCTGGCGGACGTGGACGGCTGGGCGGCCCGCTTGGCCGCGGCCCGGTCGGAGCCGGGAGCGGCGTCCGGACCGCCTGCTAGCGTTCGGCGCATGCACGACAGCGTCACGGTCCGGATGGCCGCCCCGGCCGACAAGATCTGGGAACTGGTCAGCGACATCGAGAACACCGGGCGATTCAGTCCGGAGACGTTCGCCGCCGAGTGGCTCGGCGGCGCGACAGGGCCCGCGGTCGGCGTGAAGTTCCGCGGCCATGTCAACCGCAACGGCTGGGGACTGAAATACGCGACGGTGTGCCGCATCGTCGCCTGCGAGCCGGGTCGCGAGTTCGCCTTCACCGTGCTGGGACCACAGGGCATGCCGATCAACACGTGGCGCTATGTTTTCCGGCCGGTGGACGGCGGCACCGAGGTCACCGAGTCGTTTCAGCTGCACAGCAATCCGGTGCTGCGGCTGTATTGGTTGCTGGCCGGGTGGGCGCGCGGCAAGACGAACGTCGAGGGAATGCGCGAGACCCTCAACCGGATCAAGGCCGTCGTCGAATGATCGGGACGCACGAGACCCGAGGCGGGAAAGCATGACCGCTCCCGTGCTCCTCGTGCTCGGCGCCGGTCCCGGCGTCGGGCTGTCGGTCGCCCGCCTGTTCGCAGCCGACGGCTTCACCGCCGCGCTGGCCTGCCGGTTGCCCGAAGAGGCCGAGCCTCTGGCCCAACAGTTGCGGGAGCAGGGGTTCGACGCGGAGGGCATCGGCGTGGATCTGCGTGATCCCGCCGACGTGGCCCGAGTCGTCGCGGGGGTGGGTGAGCGGCACGGCCGCATCGACGTGCTGCACTTCAATCCCAGCGTCTTCCGTGAGGCCGATCCGTTGCGGCTGTCGGTCGCCGAGTTGCTCGAGGACCTCACCGTGGGCGCCGGGGCGCTGCTGCCCGCCGTGCAAGCGGCGCGTCCCTTCCTGTCCGAGGGCGCCCGCGTGCTGGTCACCGGCAGCGCGGCAGCGGACAAGCCCTGGCATCGGGCCGCTTCGCTCGGTGTCCAGAAGGCGGCGGTGCGCAACCTGGTGACCAGTGTGGACGCCACCCTCGCGCCCGAGGGCATCCGAGCGGTCGCGGTGCAGATCAACGGCGTTCTCGGCGAGGGAGCGTTCACCAGGGACCGGGTCGCCGGGGCGCTGTACGCGGCGGCCACCCGCCCCGCCGAGGGATGGACGCCACACGTCTCCTACGACGGCTGACCTACCTGGGCCGGATCGCCGTGAACTCGATGGGCAGGTGCGCGGGCCCGCGCAGATTGACGTGCTCCCGATACGGTGGCGGGTCGACCGTCAGCCTCGGTGACTCGACTCGTTGCGCGAACCGGGTCAACGCCACCCGCGCCTCCAGGCGGGCCAGGGGAGCGCCGACGCAGAAATGAGCCCCGAGGCCGAAGGCCAGATGGCGGTTTTCGCGCGCCGGGTCGAATCCGTCGGGGTCGCCGAACATCGCGGGGTCGCGGTGCGCGGCGGCGATCAGCAGCACAACCAGATCGCCGCGCTGAATGTCCGCGCCTCCTATGGTCAGATCGTCGGCGGCGATGCGCGGGATCAACTGGACCGGCGGGTCGAAGCGCAGCGTCTCCTCGACGACGCCGGCCGCGCGGTCCGGTTCCGCGCGGAGGGCGGCGAGTTCGTCCGGCCTGCGCAGCAGGGCGAGGGTCGCGTTGGCGATCAGGTTGACCGTCGTCTCGTGCCCGGCGACCAGCAGCAGCGCGCAGGTCGAGATCAGTTCCGCATGGGTGAGCACGTCTCCGGCGTCTTCGGCGGCGATGAGTTCGGACAGCAGATCGGGGCCGGGAGTGTGGCGGCGGCGGTCGGTGAGTTCTTCGAAGTAGGCGTACAACTCGGTCCCGGCGCGCTGGATCTCCGCCGGGTCGGCGCGGAATTGGGCGGCCGCGCGAGAAGTCGGGTCGAGCGTGCGGGACAGCAGGGCGGACCAGGCGCTGAGCTTGGCTTCGTCCGCCAGCGGGACGCCGAGTAGTTCGCAGATCACGGTCACCGGCAGGGGATAGGCGAAGTGATCGACGGCGTCGAAGCTCCCCGCGCGGGCGCGCTGGTCGAGCAGGTCGTCGACGATCTCGATGATCCGAGGCTCCAGTTGCCGCACGACGCGCGGGGTGAACGCCTTGGACACCAGGCGGCGCAGGCGAGTGTGATCGGGCGGATCCAGGAACAAGAACGAGGGTTTCGCTTGGGCCGCACCGTCTTCCCGCGTGCCGTCGTGGATCGGCATCGAGCCCAGCTGCAGCCGGGCCAGCGACCGGTCGACGCTCGCGCGCGGATCGCGCAGCACGGCGGCGCAGTCGGCGTAGCGGGTGAGCACGACGACCGGAGCGGTGCCGATCCGGAACGCGCCGGAGTCACGCAGCCGCGCGAAGACGGGGTACGGGTCCGGCCGCACGGCGGGGTCGAGCAGGCGCACGTAGTCGTCGGTCGGGTGGTTCGTGGTCGTCATCGACACTCCCAGCTGTCCGGCCCGGAGCGGGCACCGGTCTTGCTCGGTATTATTCCGATACCATCGGTAGGAAAGCAATACCGATGCGGGATGCGAAAATGTCGCCATGACACTGCGGCGCCCGGTCGACGATTCGGTCACCCGCGTCGTCGAACTACTCGGCGACCGGTGGACCATCCTGCTCATCGCCGAGGCGTTCTTCGGGGTGCACCGCTTCAGCGATTTCGCGCGCAATATCGGCATCACCAACCGCAACCTGCTCACCAGCCGCCTGCGCATGCTGATCGACGCGGGCATCTTCACCCGCACCGACCACGGCGGCGGCCGGGTCGACTATCACCTCACCGCAGCGGGCCGCGAACTGTATCCGATCGTCACCGCGATGATGGTGTGGGGCGACAACCACCTGACCGGGCCGGAGGGCAGGCCGATCGTCCTGGAACATCGCACCTGCGGACACGAGACCTCGCCCATGCTGGTCTGCGACCACTGCCGCGAACCGATCGATCCGCGCGATGTGGAACCCAAGGCCGGGCCCGGCTTCCACCAGCCACCCGGGGCCGAACAAGCAGGTTGAGGGATGCGTGAACCCGGACTTGCTCCGCGCTCAATCCAGCTGGTTGACGAACGCCTCGGCCAAGTACAGCGGTAGGAGTAGGTAGTACAGCAGCATCGCCATCGAGCCGGCTCCGATCGTCAACGCGGGTCCCACGCGGTGCCGTCGCGGGAACGTCGCGCAGGGATGGGAGACCGGGTGGTCTCGCGAGTGCAGGAATGTAGTGCAGCTTCCCACCATCGGCAACACCGGGCAGCGTGTCGGCTCTAGTGGAGCGCGCTGCCCTGCACCCACTGCTCCCAGGGCACACCCCAGTCACCGTTCTGCCAGACCTCCAGCGGGGCGCCGCCCGTGTTGCGGATCTCCACCACGTCACCGGGGACGGCGAAATTGAAGAACCACTGGGCGTTCTCGCCGCTGAGGTTGAGGCAGCCGTGCGAGACGTCGGTGTTGCCCTGAGCCCAGACGGTGGAGTCGAGCTGGTGCAGATAGATGCCGTCGGTGCTGATCCGGGTGGCCCAGCCGATGGCCTCCTTGTAGCCGAGCCGGGAGTTGATCGGCAGTCCGTAGGTGGAGGAGTCCATGATCACCGGATTGGCCTTGTCCATCACCGTGTAGATCCCGGGTTGGGTCCAGAACGTGATCGTCTTGCCTCCGACGACCTCGCTGCCGCCCCTGCCCATCGAGGTCGGCATGGTGCGGATCAGCCTGCCGTTCTCGAAGACCTGGACCTGTTTGGTGTTGTCATCGGCGATCGATACGTGCGCCGCGCCGATGGTGAACGTGGTCTTGGTGTCCTCCTGGCCGTAGAGCCCGCGGCCGAGTTCCTGGCCGTAGACGTTCGCCGCCACGCTGACCTTGGTGCCCGGCGCGTAGTACTCCCTCGGACGCCAGTGCGCGTTGCGGTCGTCCAGCCAGTACCAGGAGCCCTCCACCGGCGGATCGGTGGTGACCGCGAGGTGCTTCTCGGCGGCGGCGTGGTCGGGAATGTTCTCGTCGAAGTGCGCCACCACCACGGTGCCCACGCCGAACGTGCCGCCGTCGGACAGTGGCGTGCCGCCCGTGGTGGTCAGTGACACCTTCGTCTGGTTGTTGGGGGTCAGCGTGGAGAAGGTCGAGGTGGTCGGGCCGGTTCTGCCGGTGATGCTCAAACCCTCCGCGGTCACCGTGTAGGTGCGGCCGTAGCCGAGCGGCTCGGTGGGTTTCCACGCCGTCTTGTCCGGCGTCATGATCCCGTCGACCGTCTTGCCCTGCTCGTTGGTCATGGTGACCCGGGCCAGCTGGCCGTCGGCCGTGCTCACCTGCACCGGCGCCAGCGGATCGACATTGCCCGCGCCCGAGGAGGGCGTGATCGTGATCGGCGCGGGCGCTGGGCCCGCCGCACCCGGTGTCTTCCCCGGCCCCGACGAGGACGAGCACGCCGCCACGAGCACCGCCATGATCAGGGCGAACCCCGCGACGATTCCGGATCGGACGCGACTGGTCGCCATGAAATCTCCTGTATCCGCCCAGCGCAACGAATGGCGCACCCGCGCCTGTCTATCCCCCTCGCAGTTTACCGACCCGTTTCGCGCGCGAACCCGTGCGGAGCGGGCCCACGGCAGACTCCCAGCCACTACACAGGAAGGGCTTCGGCGGAAAACCGCTGGCTCCCGGGCGGTCGACCTTTCTACCGTCGCTGGGTATGGAGATCGACTACCGATGGCGAGGCGCTCTGAGCGACAGCGAACTGGCCGACTTGACGAGATCGCACGGCGGCGACGCGGACCCGGGATGGTGGGACCGCGCGGCGCGGCACAGCCTCGGCTGGGTCACCGCCCGGACCGGCGCTGACGCGCTTGCCGGTTTCGTCAACGTGGCGTGGGACGGCGGCGACCACGCGTTCCTGCTCGACCCGAAGGTGCGGTCCGAATGGCAGCACCGAGGCATCGGGACCGAACTCGTCGCCAGGGCCGCGCACGGCGCCAGGACGGCGGGCTGCACCTGGTTGCACGTCGATTTCGAGGATCGCCTCGCGCCGTTCTACTTCGATGCCTGCGGTTTCCGCGCCACGACAGCCGGACTTCTGCGACTGCGCGGCCACGGCTGACGGCCGAAAGTACCGATCGGGACCGCGCCGGCGCGTGCCATGCTGAGGGCCGGAGTCGACCGAGGGGAACGAATGCAGAATCGCCCATCGGCAGCGGAGTTGCTGGATTCGCTCGCCGAGCTGCTCGAGGAGACGCTGCTACCCGCCCTGCCCGCGGAGTTGCGGCACAGGGCGCGGGTGGGGGCCAACCTCGCCAGGATCGTGCGCAGGGAGATCGAATCGGGCCCCGGCGCAGCCGAGCGGGAGCGCGAGCTGCTCGCCGCGGTGGCCGAGGGCGATGACGAGCGACTCTGGGCGGCCCTGGTCTCCGTCGTGCGGGCGGATCTGGCGATCGCCAAGCCGGGCTACGACGCCTGGGCGGCCGAGTGAGCGCCGATCCGGCGCGCGGCTTGGCCGAATTCCTCGGGTCGGGAACCCGCGAGGTGACGGTGTCGAACCTCGAATACCTCTCCGCGGGCGCCCGCCGCCGCAACGTCGCTTTCGAGGCCGATCTGGGCGGCGGGACGCGTCGCCTGGTCGCGACCATCGTGCCGAGCGCGATCGAGCTGGTTCCGGTGGACGTGGAGGCCGCCGTCCGGGAACTGGCGCGCACGCACGGTGTTCCGGTGCCGCCCGTGGTGGCGATCTGCACCGACGCCGCCTTTGTCGGGGGCCCGTTCGTGATCTCCGAGCGCGTCGATGGGGAAACCGTGCCGCGCAAGGTGTTACGGCTGGTCGAGGCGTCGGGCATCGGCGAACGGGTCGCCGAGCAATTGGGCGAGGCCATGGGGCGCCTGCACGCGATCGACCCGGCGGACGCGCCCGCACGGCTGCCCGTCGCGGCGGCCGATCCCGAGCGCCAGCTGATCGAGGCCGACGAGCAGGTGCGCGCGCTCCTGCCGGACCGTCCGGTGTTCGCCCTCGCGCTGCGCTGGCTGGAACGCCACTGCCCGCCCGCGCCGCCCCGCACCGCGCTGCTGCACACCGACCTGCGCAACGGCAACATCGTCGTCGGTCCCGACGGCCTGCGCGCCGTGCTCGACTGGGAAGGCGCGCAGCGTCAGGGTGATCCGATGCGCGACGTGGCTTGGCCCGCGCTGCGCATGTGGCGCTTCCGCGCGGACGACCGCGAATTCGGCGGCCTGGCGGGCCGCGAGGCGTTCGTGCGCGGCTACCACCGCGGTGGCGGGAGCTTCGACGAAGACCGGTTCCGCTGGTGGAAGGTGCTGTGCACGCTCGGCTGGGGCGTCGGACTGGCCGGGCAGGCCGCGGCCCATCTGGACGGCAGCGTGCGCGACATCGTGATGGCGGCCAGCGGACGGCGCGTGTCGGAAATCGAATGGGACCTGCTGATGCAGATCCGACCCACTGCGAAAGGCTGAATGCCCGATGGATTTCGAGCTACCTGCGGAACTGGTCGATTACCTCGCCGAACTCGACGCGTTCATCGATCGGGAGATCACCCCGCTCGAGCAGGCCGACGACAACATCCGCTTCTTCGACCACCGCCGTGAGGACGCCCGCACCGACTGGGAGCGCGGCGGCCTGCCGAACGGGGAGTGGGAGGAACTGCTGGCCGAGGTCCGCAGGCGCGCCGACGCCGCCGGTCACCTGCGCTACGCGTTCCCAGCGCACTACGGCGGGCGGGACGGCACGAACCTCGGCATGGCGGTGATCCGCGAGCACCTGGCCCGGCGTGGCCTCGGATTGCACTGCGATCTGCAGAACGAGCACGCCATCGTGGCCAACAATGTCGGCCTGTTGCTCATGCTCGAGTACGGCACGCCCGAGCAGCAGGCGGAGTGGGTGGACGGACTGGCCTCGGGAACGAAGTTCTTCGCCTTCGGCATCACCGAGCCCGAGCACGGCTCGGACGCGACGCACATGGAGACTTCGGCGGTCCGCGACGGCGACGGCTGGGTGATCACCGGGCGCAAGACCTGGAACACCGGTGTGCACATCGCCGACGCCGACCTGATCTTCGCGCGCACCTCGGGCGGCCCCGGCGACGCGACGGGCATCACGGCGTTCCTGGTGCCCACCGACGCACCCGGGTTCATCGTCGAGGAGTACCTCTGGACCTTCAACATGCCCACCGACCACGCCCGGGTCGCGCTGGACGGCGTCCGGCTCCCGGGCTCCGCCGTCTTCGGCGGCGAGGGACGCGGCTTGGCGGTGGTCCAGCACTTCTTCAACGAGAACCGTATCCGCCAGGCCGCGTCCAGTCTGGGCGCGGCGCAGTACTGCGTCGACCAATCGGTGGCCTACGCCAAACAGCGCAAGCCCTTCGGCAAGCCGCTGGCCACCAACCAGGCGATCCAGTTCCCCTTGGTGGAACTGCACACCCAGTGCGAGATGTTGCGCGCCCTCATTCACAAGACCGCGTGGTCGATGGACACCTACGGCACGTTCGCCGTCTCCGAGCAGGTCTCGATGTGCAACTACTGGGCCAACCGGTTGTGCTGCGAGGCCGCCGACCGCGCGATGCAGGTGCACGGCGGCCTCGGCTACTCCCGGCACAAGCCGTTCGAGCACATCTACCGCCACCACCGGCGCTACCGGATCACCGAGGGCGCCGAGGAGATCCAGATGCGCCGCGTCGCGGGCTACCTGTTCGGCTTCATGGGCAGCAAAGCGCCGAAGGGCGTATGAGCCGGGTCAGAGGCGGCGGATCCGGGCCAGCCACGCGGCGGCGTCGACCTGGCCGGACTCGGAGATCTCCAGGTCCGTCGCTTCTTGCGCGACCAAATCGGTGACCCGTCCGCGGTACTGGGTCGCTCGTAGGTCCTCCACCGACCAGCCGTCGCGGAACGACTCCCGGATCAACGTGTCGCTGATCCGCGGCCCGAACCCCGGCTCGACATCCGAGAGCGCGAGAACGTAGAGCGTTCCGCCCGGCTTGCAGACGGCGTGCAGGCTGCGGACGTACGCGGCGCGCGCCTCGTCCTCGGTCCCGAAGACGTGGAACAGCGCGCTGTCGACGACGGTGTCGAACGCGGGCGCGGAGCCGGGCGGGTCACCGGAGAAGTCCGGCCGGTCGCCGAGGGCCAGCGCGTCGGCCACCTCGAACACGGCCGACGGCACACCCTGTTCGGCCGCGTTGGCGCGCGCGTACGCCACCGCGCTCGGCGACATGTCGATGCCCCGCACGTCGTATCCCAGGCGGGTCAGCAGGATCGTGTGCTCACCCGCGCCGGAGCCCGGGTCGAGCACGCGTCCGGTGATGCCGCCGTCCCGCTCGAGCGCGACGATTGCCGGTTGCGGCTCGCCGATCACCCAGGGTGCGGAGTCGTTGTCATAGACGGTGTTCCAGAAATCAGCTGGACGAGTCATGCCACCATGCTTCATCCTCAACCGCCGTTGAGGTCAACCCGACGCGGCCGGGATTGTGCGAGGTCCGGACCACGTACGCTGCGTCGACGCGGCGGTCGCGGGTACGCGCCGGGTATGAGCACACCGAATATCGATCCCGAAACGGCGGAGTCGATGCAGCAGGACGCGGATTTCGCCGAGGAGCACACCAAACCGACGCACGCCGACGAGCACCCGGCCGGTGAGCAGCTCGAGACCGACGAATCGACTCCGCGCGGCCACGGCGGAATGGATCGGTGAGCACGGCGTGGCACGGTTCCACGCGGAAACCGTGCCACGCGACCGCGCTCAGGCGACGGCGACCATCCGAGCCGCGTTGGCGGACTCGTCGTCGGCCGCCTGGTTGGCGGCCAGTTCGGCGCGCACCCGCTCGCGGTACCGGGTGATCTCCCGCTCGGTGGCGGCGGCGTCCCAGCCGAGGTGCGCGCCGATCAGCCAGGCCACCTCGGGCGCGGCGGCCAGACCGCGGTCGGCGGCCTCGATGGAGACGCGGGTGCGGCGGGTGAGCACGTCGTCCAGGTGCAGCGCGCCTTCGTGCGTCACCGCGTACACCGCCTCCGCGCCGAGGTACTCCGGCGCGCCGGTGAGCGGACGGCCCAGGTCCGGTTCGCGGGCGATCAGGTCGAACAGGTCGGTGATCGCCGAGCCGTAGCGGCCGAGCAGGCGCTCGACCGTCGCCCGCGGCAGGCCCGCGCGTTGCGCCAGGCTGTCGAGGTCGGCCGCGAGTTCCTGGTAACCCACCGCGCCGAGGATCGGCAGGTGCTCGGTCACCGACGGCGCGACCGCGCGGCCGAGTCCCGCCACCGCCGCGTCCACGACGTCGGCGGCCATCACCCGGTAGGTGGTGTACTTGCCTCCCGCGATCACGAACAGACCGGGAGCCGGTTCGGCGACCGCGTGCTCCCGCGAGAGCGTCGCGGTGTCGGCCGACGCGCCGGACAGCAACGGACGCAGCCCCGCGTACGTGCCGACGATGTCGTCGCGGGTGAGCGGCTCGCGCAGCACCTGGTTGACGTGGTCGAGCAGGTATTGCACGTCGGCGTCGCTGGCGGCCGGATGGTCCTTGCTCAGCGACCAGTCCGTGTCGGTGGTGCCGATGATCCAGTGGCCGTGCCACGGGATGACGAACAGCACGCTCTTCTCGGTGCGCATGATCAGGCCGGTGTCCAGATGCAGGCGATGACGCGGCACCAGGATGTGCACGCCTTTCGACATGCGGACGTGGAACGGGAACTCGACGCCGGTCATCCGGTTCATCTCGTCGGTCCACACGCCGGTGGCGCTGATCACCCGGCGCGCGCGCACCGTGTGCACCCGGCCGGTTTCCAGGTCGGTGACCTCCGCGCCGACGACGCGCTCACCGTCGCGCAGCAGCCCCGTCACCTTGGTGCGGGTGAGCACGGTCGCGCCGTGCTGGGCGGCGGTGCGCGCGATCATCATCGTGTGCCTGGCGTCGTCGACCTGCGCGTCGAAGTACCGGATCGCTCCGGTCAGCGCGTCCTCGCGCAGCGCGGGCGCCAGCTCCAGCGCGCGGGTGTGCGACAGGTGCCGATGCATCGGCAAGGCGCGAGCACCACCGATCGTGTCGTACAGGGCGACGCCCGCGCCGATGTAGGCGCGTTCCCAGACGCGATGGCGTAGCGGCAGCAAAAACGACACCGGCCGCACCAGGTGCGGGGCCAGCCGGCGCAACAGCAGGCCGCGTTCCTTCAGCGCCTCCCGCACCAGCCAGAAGTCCAGCTGCTCCAGGTAGCGCAGCCCGCCGTGGATGAGCTTGCTGGAGCGGCTCGAGGTGCCTGCCGCGAAGTCCCTGGCCTCCACCAGGGTCACGGCGAGGCCGCGGGCGGCGGCGTCGAGGGCGGCGCCCGCGCCGACCACGCCGCCGCCGATGACGAGTACATCGATCTCGGTGTCGCCGAGTGCGTTCACCGCGCGGGCGCGGTACTGGGCGTCCAATCGTGCGGACACAGCGGTATCTCTCCTTGTTTCGGGGTTATTCGGGTAGGACGGCGTCGCCCCTCATTCGTCGACGTCGATCCAGTCGAGGGTGCGGGCGACGGCCTTCTTCCAGCGCGCGTAGCCACGCTCGCGCTGTTCCTCCGACCAGGTCGGATGCCAGCGCTTGGCTTCGTTCCAGTTCCGTTCCAGCTCGTCGGTGTCGTTCCAGAAGCCGACCGCGAGCCCTGCCGCGTAGGCCGCGCCGAGCGCGGTGGTCTCGGCGACCACCGGACGCGACACCGGCACACCGAGGAAGTCGGCCTGCAGCTGCATGCACAGCTCGTTGGCGGTGACGCCGCCGTCCACCCGCAGCACGTCCAGCCGCACTCCGGAGTCGGCCTGCATCGCCTCGACCACGTCGCGGGTCTGGTAGCAGATAGATTCCAGCGTCGCCCGCGCGAGATGGGCGTTGGTGCTGTAGCGGGACAGACCGACGATCGCGCCGCGCGCGTCCGAGCGCCAGTACGGCGCGAACAGGCCGGAGAACGCGGGCACGAAATACACCCCGCCGTTGTCCTCGGCCTGCCGGGCGAGCGATTCGCTTTGCGCCGCGCCGGAGATGATGCCCAGCTGGTCGCGCAGCCACTGCACCGCCGAGCCGGTCACCGCGATGGAACCTTCCAGCGCGTACACCGGCTTCTCCCCGCCCAACTGGTAGGCCACCGTGGTCAGCAGGCCGTGCTGCGAGCGCACGATCTCGGTTCCGGTGTTGAGCAGCAGGAAGTTGCCGGTGCCGTAGGTGTTCTTCGCCTCGCCGGGACGGAAGCAGACCTGTCCGACGGTGGCGGCCTGCTGATCGCCGAGCACGCCCGCCAGCGGCACCGCGCCGCCGAACGGTCCGTCGGCGCGGGTGGTGCCGAACAGTTCCGGGTTGGCCGAGGGAGCGATCCGGGGCAGCATCGCGCGCGGCACCCCGAACAGGGACAGCAGTTCGTCGTCCCAGTCCAGAGTCTCCAGATTCATCAGCATGGTGCGGCTGGCGTTGGTCGGGTCGGTGACGTGCACGCCGCCGTCGACACCGCCGGTCAGCTGCCACAGCAGCCAGGTGTCGGTGGTGCCGAACAGCGCGTCGCCGCGTTCGGCGTCCTCCGCCACCCCGGGGACGTTGTCCAGGATCCAGCGCAGCTTGCCGCCGGAGAAGTAGGTGGCGGGCGGCAGGCCCGCCTTACGCCGGATGATGTCGCCGTGCCCGGCTCGTTCCAGTTCGGCGGCGATCCGGTCGGTGCGGGTGTCCTGCCAGACGATCGCGTTGCAGTACGGCCGCCCGGTCTTGCGGTTCCACACCACCGTGGTCTCGCGCTGGTTGGTGACGCCGACCGCGGCCAGGTCGCTCGCGACCAGATCGGCCTTGGTCAAGGTGGTCTGGATGACCGCGCGGGTGCGCTCCCAGATCTCGGTCGGATTGTGCTCCACCCAGCCCGGGCGCGGCAGGATCTGCTCGTGCTCGAGCTGGTGGCGGGCGACCTCGTTGCCACCGTGATCGAACACCATGAAGCGGGTGCTCGTGGTGCCCTGGTCGATGGCGCCGACGTACTGGCTCATCGCGGTCCTTTCGGGAAATTACTGGGAAAGAGCAGGATTCAGAACAGGAACTGCGCGGCGAGTCCGGCCAGCGCGCCGCCGAGCAGCGGGCCGAACACCGGCACCCAGGCGTAACCCCAGTCGGAGTCCTTGCCGTGCGGTGCGGCGTCGGGCGATTCGGCCGGAGCGGGCGCACCCGCGCCCACGGGGACCAGGACCGCGTCGGCGGGGGCGGGCTTGCTCACCGGCAGCAGCGCGTGCGCGATGCGCGGACCGAGATCGCGAGCGGGGTTGATGGCGTATCCGGTCGGCCCGCCCAGGGAGGCGCCGATGCCGACGACCAGGAGCGCGGCGGCGGCCGGGCCGAGCCCGCTCGGGGTGTGGCCGAAGGTGAGGATCACCAGGACGAGGATGAAGGTGCCGATCACTTCGGTGACGAAGTTCCAGCGCAGGGCGCGAATCGCGGGGCCGGTGGCGAACACCGCGAGCTTCTTCTCCTCGTCGATCTCGGCGTCGAAGTGGCGCTTGTAGGCGACGTAGGCCACGGTCGCGCCGAGGAAGGCGCCGGCGAATTGGCCGCTCAGGTACGCGAGTGTCGTCGAGCCGGAGATCGCGATGCCGGGGGCGAACTCGTCGGCCCCGCTGAACAGGATGCCGACGGTGACCGCGGGGTTGAGATGGCCGCCGGTCTTGTAGGCGACGTAGACGCCCGCCAGGACCGCGAACCCCCATCCCATGTTGATCAGCAGCCAGCCGCCGTCCAATCCTTTGGACTTCGCCAGCAGTACGTTCGCGACCACACCGACCCCGAGCAGCACCAGCACGCCTGTGCCGAGTGCTTCACTGAGGAAGATCGAGCCGAAGTTCATCGTTGAGCCTCCGTTCGCCCCGCAGGTCGCGGACGCGACCGTGCGTGAAACGGAAACTACGGCGGGATACGGAACCCGGATACAGCTGCCGTTCGACAATGTCGAACGCCTCGACTGGTTGCCGGAAGGCGGCGACGCTACCGTCCGACGCGCGAGGAGGATGTATGGCGCAGCTCACACTGGGTTTCAATGATGTTGCTCAGGTATCACCAGCCGTTCGACATTGTCGAATCACGACACGGGTAGGTTCCCCGATATGCCAGGTGCGATCCAATCGATCGAGCGGGCGGCGGCCGTTCTGCGGCTGCTGGCCCGCGGCTCAGGGCGGCTCGGCGTCGGCGACATCGCGAGGGCGCTCGACCTGCCCAAGCCGACCGCGCACGGCATCCTGCGCACGCTGCAAGGCGTCGGCTTCGTCGAACAGGATCCGGCCACCGGCAAGTACCAACTCGGCGCGGCGCTGCTGCACCTGGGCACCAGCTACCTCGACGCGAACGAGTTGCGCTCCCGCGCGATCAACTGGGCCGACGCGCTGGCGGCGCGCACCGGCGAATCGGTGCGGATCGGCGCGCCGATGGACGGCGCGGTGGTCGTGGTGCATCACGTGTTCCGGCCGGACAATACCCAGCAGGCGCTCGAACTCGGCGAACTGCTGCCGCCGCACGCCACCGCGCTGGGCAAGGTCCTGCTCGCCTACGACGCCGAGCTGGCCGCCACGACGCGCCGCGCCGAGCTGGCCCCGCTCACACACCGCACCCTGGTCGACCGCACCGGGCTCGCCAGGGCGCTGGGCCGCGTCCGGCAGGCCGGATGGGCGGGCGACACCGAGGAATTCCGGACGGGCGAGGCGGGTATCGCGGCGCCGATCCGGGCGCCCGGTGGCCTCGTGGTCGGCGCCATCGGCATCACCGGCGCGGTGGACCGGCTCTGTGACGCCCAGTTGCGGCACCGGCCCGCGCTGGTCGGTCAGGTGCTCGACGCCGCACGGGCGGTGTCGCGCGATCTCGGTACGAGTCACTGACTTTCGTCCCCGCGGTGACCGTCCGATGTCGATCAGGAGCAGCCGAGCATGAAGCAGCGTTACGTGCTGGCCATCGACCAGGGCACCACCTCCACGCGGTGCATCCTGTTCGACCAGCGTGCCCGGCTCGTCGGCGTCGCGCAGCGCCCGCACCGGCAGCACTATCCGCGGCCGGGCTGGGCGGAGCAGGACGCGCTGGAGATCTGGCGCAATGTCGAGCGGATCGTGCCGCAGGCCCTGCGGGATTCCGGTGTGACGGCCGACCGGATCGCCGCGCTGGGCATCGCCAACCAGCGCGAGACCACCGTGGTGTGGGACCGCCGCACCGGCACGCCGATCGGACGCGCCATCGTCTGGCAGGACGTGCGCACCGAGGAACTGGTCCGCGAGCTCGGGGACAAGCCGGGCGCCGACCGGATCCGAGAGCTGTGCGGCCTGCCGCTGGCCAGCTACTTCGCCGCGCCGCGGCTGCGCTGGATGCTGGACTCGGTGCCAGGTCTGCGCGAGCGCGCGGAACGGGGCGAGGTGCTGTTCGGCACCATGGAGACCTGGCTGATCTGGAACCTCACCGGAGGCCCCGACGGCGGGCTGCATTGCACCGACGTCACCAACGCCAGCCGCACCCTTCTGATGAACCTGCGCACCCTCGCCTGGGACGACGAACTGCTGGAGTTCTTCGGCATCCCCGCCCGCATGCTGCCGCGCATCCAGCCCTCGATCGCGTCCTACGGCAACACGCGCCGGGTCGTGCCCGGCATCCCGATCGCCGCCGCCCTCGGCGACCAGCATGCCGCGTTGTTCGGCCAAACCTGTTTCGCGCGTGGGGAGACCAAGTGCACCTACGGCACCGGCGGCTTCCTCATGATGAACACCGGACGCGACCTGGTGCGTTCCGAGCACGGCCTGCTCACCACGATCGGCTACCAGATCGGCCCCGAGCCGGTCTACGCGCTGGAGGGGCCGATCGCGGTCACGGGATCGCTCGTGCAATGGGTGCGCGACAACATCGGACTGGTCACCAGTGCGCCGGAGATCGAAACCCTCGCGCGCACCGTCGAAGACAACGGCGGCTGCTACGTCGTGCCCGCGTTCTCCGGGCTGTACGCGCCGCATTGGCGCAGCGACGCGCGCGGTCTCATCGCCGGGCTGACCTCCTACATCACCAAGGGCCACATCGCGCGCGCCGTGCTGGAGGCGACCGCTTGGCAGACCCGGGACGTGGTGGAGGCGATGAACGCCGACTCCGGCCTGCAAGCCGCGGCACTGCGCGTGGACGGCGGGATGACCTCGAACAACCTGCTCATGCAGATCGTGTCCGATGTGCTGGATGTTCCGGTGCTGCGTCCGTTCGTCGCCGAGACGGTCTCACTGGGCGCGGCGTACGCCGCGGGTCTCGCCGTGGGGTATTGGCCCGACCTCGAGGGATTGCGCAACAATTGGCGCCTTGCCGCCCAGTGGGTTCCGCGCATGGACGCGGAGCTGCGGGAGGACGAGTACGAGAACTGGAAACGCGCGGTCGAGTTGACCTTCGGCTGGGTGCGGTCGAAGAAGCGGGCGCGGCGGTGAGTCCGGGGCCCGGAGCTCGTGTCGGGAGCGTGGGTTAGCGTCGAGAGCATGCGGCTTCACGTGGGATGTGCGATGTGGACGCACGCGGCCTGGCAGGAACGTCAGCTCTCCCCGGGGGAGCGGTTGCGCTGGTACGCCACGTGGTGCAACGCGGTCGAAGGCAATACGACGTTCTACGCGACGCCGTCGCTGCGCACAGTCGAATCATGGGCGGCGCAATGCGATCCCGCGTTCCGCTTCGTGCTCAAGTTGCCGAAGCCGATCACCCACGAACGCAGACTGACCGGCGTCGAGCAGGAGCTGCGGTCCTTCCTCGCCGCGATGGAGCCGCTCGGCGAACGCATCCACGCCCTGTGGATCCAGCTGCCGGGTTCGTTCGGACCCACCGATCTCGGTGTGCTGGCCGGTTTCCTGCGCGACTTCCCGCGCTCGTACCGGGTCGCCGTCGAGGTGCGTCACCCCGCGTTCTTCGAGGACGAGCAGGCGGCGCGCAGGCTGGAATACGTACTGTCCAGGGTCGGCGCCGAATGGGTGCCGTTCGACACCACCGTGCTTTTCGACGGTCCGCCCGCCAGCGCGGCGGAACAGGAGGCGGCCGCGAAGAAGCCGCGGGTGCGGCGCAGGATGCGCGCGCTGACCGAATACCCGATCGTGCGCTATCACGGCCGCGACGACGTCCAGCGCACCGTCAACGGCTGGCGGCCGTGGGTCGGCACGGTCGCCGAATGGCTGCGTGAAGGCCGCTCGCCCACCGTGTTCCTGCACACGCCGGACAATGCGGGCTCGCTGGAGCTGGCCCGCCGTTTCCATGACGCGGTCAGGGCCCGGCTGCCCGAGCTCGAGCCGCTGCCCGAGCCCGCCGCCGCCGAGCCCATGACGCTGTTCTGACGGAAAACGCCTCCCGCGGCATCGAGCCGCGGGACCGCGCGGCTCAGGCCTGCAGGCCGACCTCGACCTCGAGCGTGAGCGTGATCTTGTCGCCGATCACCGCGCCGCCGTCGGGCAGCGGCATGTCGATGGTGATGCCGAAGTCGCGGCGGTTGATCACGGTCTTGGCCTCGAAGCCCGCGACCGGCCCCTGGCCCATGCCGGGGTTGACGCCGAGGAACTCCACCTCGAGCGATACCGGCTTGGTGACACCGCGAATGGTGAATTCGCCGTCCACCACGAAATCGTCACCCTTCACCCGGAAACCGGTGGACTTGAATGTGGCCACCGGGAACTGCTCGGCCTGGAAGAAGTCCGCGGTGCGCAGGTGGGCGTCGCGCTGTTCGTTGTCGGTGGTGACCGAGTCGACCCGGATCTCGGCCTCGGCCGAGGCGCTGCCGTCCTCGCCGATCACCAGCTTGCCGGAGAAGTCGGTGAAGCGGCCGCGCACCTTGCTGACCATCAGGTGGCGCACCGAGAAGCCGAGCGTGGAGTGGGCGGGGTCGATGGCCCAGGTGCCCGCGGTGAGAGCGTTGGTGGTTCCGGTCGACATAATGTTCTCCTTGATAGTTGAGATTTGAACTAGTTTGGTGTGAATTGGGGTGGGATCGGTCGGGGGAAGATCAGTGAGTGCCGAGCAGCTGTGCGAACGGTACCGGGTCGTCGAACGGATCGGTGCCACGCGCTCGCGGCGTGTTGGTCAGCGCGGCGGCGAATTCCGCTGCGGCGCGGTCGATCCGAGAGCTCAACCCCTCGGTCGCCGCGGACGCCCAGTCTTCCGACGCCGCGTACACCGCGGTGGGCGCGACCACCGCGTGCAGGTAGCTGAACATCGGTCGCAGCGCGTGTTCCAACGCGAGGGAGTGGCGCGCCGAGCCGCCGGTCGCGCCGAGCAGCACCGGCATCCCTGCCAGCGCGTCCGGTTCCAGTACGTCGAAGAACGTCTTGAACAGGCCGCTGTAGGAGGCGTTGAAGATCGGCGTGACGGCGATCAGGCCGTCGGCGCCTGCCACGCTGTCGAGCGTCGCGCGCAACCCGGTCGGCGCGAATCCGATCAGCAGGTTGTCGGCCAGATCCCGCGCGTGCTCGCGCACCTCGACCACGTCGACGGTCACGTCCGCGCCGGACGCGGACAGCGCCGCCGCGGTGGCCGCGGTGAGCCGGTCGGCGAGCAGCCGGGTCGACGAGGGCTGCGACAGGCCCGCGGAGACGACGGCGATGCGGGTCATCGGGTCGCCTCCACGGCGGCGTCGCGGGCGGCGACCAGGCTCGCGTGCGTCGGGGCGTCCGGCACGTGCGCCGGGCGCAGGTCCGCGAACTCTTTGCGCAGCACCGGCACCACTTCCTCGCCGAGCAGGTCCAGCTGCTCCAGCACGGTCTTCAGCGGAAGGCCCGCGTGGTCCATCAGGAACAGTTGGCGCTGGTAGTCGCCGAACGTTTGGCGGAAGGTGAGCGTCTTGTCGATGACCTGCTGCGGGCTGCCCACGGTGAGCGGGGTCTGCTCGGTGAATTCCTCCAGCGACGGGCCGTGTCCGTACACCGGCGCGTTGTCGAAGTAGGGGCGGAACTCGCGCACCGCGTCCTGGGAATTCTTGCGCATGAACACCTGTCCGCCCAGGCCGACGATCGCCTGGTCGGCGGAGCCGTGGCCGTAGTGCTCGTAGCGCTGCCGGTACAGCCGGATCAGTCGCTGGAAGTGCTCTTTCGGCCAGAAGATGTTGTTGGCGAAGAAGCCGTCGCCGTAGTAGGCCGCCTGCTCGGCGATCTCGGGGCTGCGGATCGAGCCGTGCCAGACGAACGGCGGAACGTCGTCCAGCGGGCGCGGCGTGGCGGTGAACGACTGCAACGGCGTCCGGAATTTGCCTTCCCAGTCGACCACGTCTTCGCGCCAGAGCCGGTGCAGCAGGTGGTAGTTCTCGATGGCCAGCGGGATGCCGTCGCGGATGTCCTTGCCGAACCACGGGTAGACCGGGCCGGTGTTGCCGCGGCCGAGCATGAGGTCGACGCGCCCCTCGGCCAGGTGCTGCAACATCGCGAAGTCCTCGGCGATCTTCACCGGATCGTTCGTGGTGATCAGGGTCGTCGCGGTGGAGAGCTGGAGCCGCTCGGTCCGCGCCGCGATGTAGCCGAGCATCGTCGTCGGCGACGACGGCACGAACGGCCGGTTGTGGTGCTCGCCGGTGGCGAACACGTCCAGACCGACCTCCTCGGCCTTGCGCGCGATCGTCACCATGGCGGTGATGCGTTCGTGCTCACTCGGCGTCCGGCCGGTCGTGGGGTCGGTCGTCACATCACCGACCGTGAAGATTCCGAACTGCACGACGCCTCCTTCGTTCTCAGTCTGACTCAATTTGGTGGATATGGCAACCAAAGGAACCGGCTGGGGTGCCCGAGTATTCCCCGCGCGGCGGTGTGACGCCGGTTACGGCAGGTATTCCGCCAGCCAGGTCCTGGTGAGTTCGCGGGTGACCCGCGCGCCCGTGTCGAGTTCGGTGGTGCCGAAGGCGTGTTCCACGTAAGGCAGCTCGACGTAGCGCTGCGGGACGCCCGCGGTCTCGAGCGCGGCGGCGTAGGCCGCGGTGTGCTCGGCGCGCACCAGGTGATCGCTGGACCCCTGGATCAACAGGGTGGGTGGGGAGGCTGCGCTGACGTGCGGAGCGGAGCTCGTCGCGGTATAGCGCTCGGGATACTGTTCGGGCGTACCGCCGAGATACTGCCGGGCCGCGTCGACGCCGAGCGCGGTCTCGGTGCCGGAAGCGGTGAGATCGACCGCCGGGTACAGCGCGACCGCGGCGCGCACCTCGGGCAGCTCCTCCGCGCTGCCACAGCTGGGCCGCAAGGCGCTCGCGTTGATCTTGTTCGCGACGTTGACGGCCAGATTGCCGCCCGCCGACTCACCGAACGTGGCGATCCGCCGCAGGTCCCAGTTGTACCGCTGCGCGTTCGCGGCGGCCCAGGTCAGCGCGCAGGCGACGTCGGCGTCCGCGGTGTCCCAGCGGTGCTCGGTCGCGCCGGAGAGGCGGTAGTCGACGTCGAGGACGGCGTATCCGTTGTCGGCCAGCCAGGTCGTGTAGGCGTCGGTGCCGCGGCTGCCCGCGACGAACGCGCCGCCGTGGATGCTCACCACCAGTGGGGCCGGGGCCGGTCCCGGGGCGGGCAGATACAGATCCGCCTGGATCGGCTGCCCGTCGACGGTCGCGTAGGTGACGGTCTCGTCCGGCGCGTCACCGACGGTGCTGAACGGGACGGCCGGGGCGAACGGAACCCAGACGCCCGCCGCGTCGTGCGCCGCGAACACCAGCGTCGCGCTCGTGACTACGGACAGCACCAGGCCGACGACGGCCACGCCGGTCACCGCGGCCGCCGGGCGCCGTCCCCGCTCGCCGGAGCGAAGCGCGGTGAGCGCGAGCCCGGTCGCTGCCACCGCCAGCACCATGTTCCACGAGCCGAGCGCGTCACGGACCGAGCCGAGCAAGAGCACCGCCGACTGCACGATCGCGTTGCCCAGCAGCGGCATCATCCAGGAAACCGGCAGGATCGCGATCAATTGGCCGAGCGCGAGATACCCGGCGAGGACTCCGGCGGATACCAGTAGCGCGAGGCGGGCCAGGCGAGGCGGGGTCGCGGATTCTCCGGGCACGGTCACATCCGCTCCTGGCTCGTCGGTCATCCAAGGTCTCCGTTTCCGGTCGGGGCTGCCCTCCAACCTAGGTCGGTCTTCGCGCGTGCCGGATGCGGGTGCTGGTGAGTCGGGGCGGAATCGGGTAGCCGACTACGCGCGTTTTCCCGTGTCTCGTCCGCAGAATCGGTCGTCACAGGGTTTCGACATCGGGGTTTCGAAGGGATTTGCATGGCTGGTTATCACGATTGGTTGGCGCCTGCTCCGAATCCGGAGCCGCCCTTGGACAGCCGCGGGCGCGCCGAAGTTCGCGATCCCGCGCCGGCACGGGCGCTACCTTGCCGCACGCGGACGCGCGCTGTGTCCGGCCGGTCGAGTGCCGGGATCCGTAGCGCGGTGCGGCGTAGTCATGCGTCCGCCGCGCAGGCGGGGGACGAAACCCGCTCGGCGGCACGCCGGTTCGCCGAGTCAGCGGTGCGCATCGTCCTCGAGGTACTCGACCGTAGGAGACCCGTACCGCAACTGGCCGCGGTCGCCGACGCCACGGTCGTCGCCGCGGTGCGCACATTGCTCGCCGCCGGTCTGGTGCCCGGTCACGCACTCGGCGTCGCGGTGCCGATCCGGGTGAGCGTGGCGCTCGTGGATGCCAGGACCGCCGAGGTCTTCGCCGCATATGCCCGTGGCGGTCGCCGTTTCGCCGTGGCGGCGAGGATCGTCCGGACGCGCTCGGCGGGCTGGCGGCTGACGGCGCTGCGCATCCGATGACGTGGGGCGTCAGCCGAGCTGGACGGATCGGCGCGCCATGCCGAACCAGTAGCCGTCGATGACGGTGCGCAGCGCGCCGAGGTCGTCTTCGCCCGCGCCGAGTGCGACGAACAGCGGTGCGAAGTGCTCGGCGCGGGGGTGGGCCAGGCGCGCGGCGGGAGCTTTCCGCTCGAAATCGAGCAGTGCGTCCAGGTCGTGTGCGGCCAGCGCGTCGCGGCCCCACTCGTCGAATTCGGCGGTGAAGGAGTGCACGTGTTCGTCGTCGGCCGTCAGGGCGCGCAGGTTGTGGGTGAAGAAACCGCTGCCGACGATCAGCACGCCCTCGTCGCGCAGGGGCGCCAGCTTCCGTCCGATGTCCAGCAGCGCCCCAGGGTCCAGCGTCGGCATGGACAGTTGCAACACCGGGACGTCGGCGTCCGGGTACATCTCCTTCAGCGGCACGTAGGCGCCGTGGTCGAGCCCGCGCTCCGGGACGTCGGCCACGGCGACGCCGGGTCCGCGCAACAGGTTTCGCACCTTCTCGGCCAGCTCCGGCGCGCCCGGCGCGGGATAGCGCACCTGGTAGTACCGCTCGGGGAAGCCCCAGAAGTCGTAGACCAGCGGCACCGTCTCGGTGGCGCCGAGCGCGATCGGCGCGGCCTCCCAGTGCGCGGAGACGATCAGGATCGCCCGGGGGCGCGGCAATGCGCCCGACCACGCCGCCAGTTCGGTGGGCCAGCTCGCGTGATCGGCCAGTGGCGGAGCGCCGTGGGAGAGATAGAGCACCGGCATTCTTCCGGTGTTCACGCTGGTCATGGCGCTCCTCCTTGTTCGGCCGCAGGTAGTTCGAATTCGAACTAAACGGTAGCTGATTGTTCAAATTTGAACAATATGGTTAGGGTGGAGCTGTGGAGACCAGGTGGCTGAACGCGCGCGAGATGCAGGTGTGGCACAGCTTCCTCGCGGCGGGCGCGCTGGTGGACCGTGAGGTGGAACGGCAGCTCAAGCGGGAAGGGCTGTCGCACACGCAGTACGAGGTGCTGGTGCGGCTCGCGGACGCGCCGGAGGGCCGCCTGCGGATGACCGAACTCGCCGACGCGCTCTACACCTCCAAAAGCGGGCTGACCTACCAGGTGACGCAATTGGAGAAGGCCGGACTGCTGGTGCGCGAGGCCTGCCCGACCGACGTGCGCGGGGTCATCGCCGTGCTCACCGGCGCGGGCCGGGAACGGCTGGCGCAGATCGCGCCGGACCATGTCGCGACCGTCCGCCGCGTCCTCGTCGACGTGCTCAGCGCCGCTCAGCAGAGCGCCGTCGCGGAGGGCCTGGGCGAGGTCGCGCGGCGGCTCGCGCCCTGACTCAGGCCAGCGACGCCAGCCAGTCGTGCATCCACGACAGCGCGGTCGCGCCGCCGCCGACGCGGTAGCTGCCGTAGGCGGTGTGCGCCTCGGAGCGGTAGAACTGGTCCAGCAACCGGGCCCGTTCCTGGTTCGCCGACTCCGACAACTGGCTCTGCAGCAACGGGATTCCGCCGTTGGACATCAGATCGCCGACGATGGCGCCCATTTCCATCTGGTAGCGCCAGAGATCGGCCGGGTCGGGATGGGAGGTCTGGGCCAGGAAGCCGGCGAACCGGGTCACGAAATCGTCCGACGCCGTGGTGCAGTACAGATCGCCGACCGCGCAGATGGTGCGGGTCTGCGGGCTGACGAAGCCGAAGCCGCCGATGCGGGGACCGCCCGCGCCCGCGCCGCCCACCGGCGGACCGACCAGCGCGTCGGTGGGGGAGCGGCGCGGATCGGAGATGAGTCCGACCGCCGCGATCCGGTACGGCGGCACGACGCCGATCCCGGTGCCGATCTCGGCGGCCAGATCGCCCGCGGCGTCCGCGCCCTGGCTGTAGCCGAGCAATGCGATCTTGGTCGCGCCGCACGCCCTGGCCATCGCTCCGATCATGCCGCGCGCGTTGTCGACGGCCTCGCGTTTGGACGCGCCGTAAACCTCGGTCTCCCAAGGGAAGGCGGTCGCGGCGTAGCTGACGTAGTCGACCCGCACCGAGGACGGCAGGCCGTTGGTGACTCCGGCCAGCATCCCGGGGCCGGGGCGCTCGCCATCGGTGGTGGTTTCCCAGGTGCCCGGGATGGCCACCACGTACATGCTCGGGCACTCGGGCTCGGCGACGGCGGGCCCGCTGCCCGGCCCTACGCACGACAGCGCCATCGCCGTGAAACCGATAGCCGCCGAGATCCACTTCGATCGCATGGCGTTTGCTCCTGGTAGTACAGGCGCCGCAGGCGCTCCCCGGCAGGAAAGGCCTTCGCCGGCGCCGCGCGGTGGTCGAACCCGGCCCCGTCGAAGGCTGCATTGAGACTCGGTGGTCTCAAAGTGCAGCCAGGATAGCGAGAGTGTGTGAGACGGCACAATCCGGGGCGCAAGTGACGCGTATCACAGCGAGTTCGGTCGCCTCGACGCTCCCTGATTGCTAAATGCCTGGTGCGAGCAGAACTGCGATGGCCTGTGCCCATCGGTCGATGGTTGCCGTGGCGGCGCGCTCCGAAGTGCGCAGCGGACGGGACATCGCGGTGCCGCGCAGGATCGCGACGGTGAGATCGCGGACGGCCGGATAGCCGGGATGGGCGACGAGGCTCGGGCCGAACAGCGCGTCCACCACGCGCCGCAAGTCGCGCCCGGCTTCTCGTTCGGCCACGCGCAACGCCTCGGCAAGCGCCGGATCGGTCCGCGCGGCCGTCCACAGTTCGAACTCGGCTTGCGCCGCCGGTCGCGCCATCGATTCGTAGAGGGCGGTCAAGGCGCGCAGCACGGGATCGGCTCCGTCGCCGAGTCCGGCCGCGATCTCTCGTACCGCCGCTTCGTTGCGCGCGACCAGATGGCCGACCAGGTCGGTGATCAACGCGCCGAGGGTCGGGAAGTGATGCAGCAGCGCTCCGCGGCTGACCTGCGCGGCACGCTGAACGGAGAGGGTGGACAGTGCCCGGTAGCCCTGTTCGGCCAGCAGGTCGGCGGCGGCGTCGAGGATGCGGGCGCGGGTCGCCCGTTTCTGTTCCTCGCGTAGTCCGGCCATTCCGGCTCCCTCCGTCGGCGCGACATTTTCACAGTCAATGTTGACTGTCAATCGGCGTTTGCGCCAGACTGCGGAGACGGGTTCGGGACCAGCGTCGAAGGGAAAGCGATGACCGACAGTGACATCAGGGCCGATGGCGACGCGGGCGCGTGGTATCGCGGGTGGACCGAGCAGCCGGACTCACCGTGGGCCGGACGCCCGGACCCGGACGACGCACGCGAGTACCGGACGCTGACTTACGAGCGGGACGGCCGCATCGCGCGCATCACCTTCAACCGGCCGGAGAAGGGCAACGCGATCACGCCCGACACACCGAACGACCTGGCGCACGCGGTGGAACGCGCGGATCTGGACCCGCGGGTGCACGTGATCCTGTTGTCCGGGCGCGGCAAGGGATTCTGCGGCGGATACGACCTGAGCATGTTCGCCGAGCAGAGTTTCGCGGTGGCAGGCGGTCCCGGCGACGCGGCGGGGACGGTCGTCGACCCGGTGGTGCAGGGCCGCAATCACGATCCGGCGCGGACCTGGGACCCGATGATCGACTACGCGATGATGAGTCGGTTCAACCGCGGTTTCGCCAGCCTGATGCACGCGAACAAGCCGACCGTGGCCAAACTGCACGGCTTCGCCGTGGCGGGCGGCAGCGACATCGCCCTGTTCGCCGATCAGATCATCTGCGCCGACGACACCAAGATCGGCTACCCGCCCACCCGGGTCTGGGGTGTCCCGGCGGCGGGCATGTGGGCGCATCGCCTCGGCGACCAGCGCGCCAAGCGTCTGCTGTTCACCGGCGACTGCCTTACGGGCAGGCAAGCGGTGGAATGGGGCCTGGCGATCGAATCCTGGCCGGCCGACGAACTCGACGCGCGCACCGAGGAATTCGTCGCGCGGATCGCGCGCATGCCGATCAACCAGCTGATGATGGCCAAACTGGCGCTGAACTCGGCGCTGTACGCCCAGGGTGTGGCGAACTCCGGCATGATCAGCACCGTCTTCGACGGGATCTCCCGGCACACCACGGAGGGTTACGCCTTCCAAACCCGCGCTGCTACCGCCGGTTTCCGCACGGCGGTCCGGGAACGCGACGAACCATTCGGCGACCACAAACGCGGCCGGCCGGAGGGATGATTCGCTTCTGAGCCGAGTGAGAATCGGCCGAATCCACCGGCGCGAACGGCGAGGGGCGGTGGTCCGGTGACCACCGCCCCTCCTCCGTACGCCGGAAAATCCGTCAGCGGACGGGCGGGACCTTCCCGGTCGCCTCGTCCTCGAGGTCGTAGCCCAGCCGCACGTCGTGGGCCATCTCGCCGCCGCTCACCGTGATCCGGCTGGTCACCGCGGGATAGCCCCGGGCGACGACCGTGTAGTCGCCTTCGGCGAGATCCGCGACGACATAGCGGCCGTTCTCGTCGGTGCGCGTCGTCGCGGTCAGCACGCCCGCCGCGTCGAGCACGCTGATCTGCACGTCCGCGACCGCCCGGCCGCCGTCCGCCCACGCCGACCCGGCCAGCACCGCCATCGGCGTGAGAACGATGTCGTGGTGCAGCAATCCGCTGTCCGGCACGGTCAGCGCGGTCGCGCTGGGACGCATGTGCTCGGCGACCGCCACGACGGTGTATGTGCCTGGCACCACGCCGTGGCAAACGTAGCCGCCGTCGCCCTCGGCGGTCGCGGATCCGACGACCTCGCCGTCCAGATCGGTCAGCGTGATGGTCGCGCCCGGCAGCGGCTCGCCCAGGGTGCTGGACCGGACCACGCCGGACACCTCGCCGGAGCCGAGCAAGGTGATGTCGAATTGCTGCGGCCGGTCTGCGACGGTCACGTTGACCGCGGCGGGCTGATGTCCCGCGGCCGACACGATCAGCACGTAGTTGCCCGCGTCGGGCACGCCGACGAGGTAACTGCCGTCCGCGCCGCCGTTCGTCCGCGCGGCCTGCCGCCCCTGATGGTCGATCAGCGTGAGTGCGGCGGCGGGCACCGGCCTGCCGTCCTCGCGATGGACGTAGCCGTTGAGCGAACGGCCTTCGTGCTCGGCGCCGTCGAAATTCGCCCGCGGCTCGCGCAGGTACGCGCCGTTGGCCGCCGGTTCGCCCGAGGCGTAGCCGCCCGCGGCCGCGGCGAGCACCGGTTCCGGCTCCGACAGCGCCTGCGCGGCGCCCTCCCAGACCTGATCCGCGTCCCAGTGCGACTCGGCGGCCTCGGTCTGCTCGACCGGCGTCTGCGCGGCGGGCGCCGGAGTGTCCTGGAG
The DNA here is from genome assembly GCF_040681035.1 of Nocardia sp. NPDC051911. NCBI lineage: Bacteria > Bacillati > Actinomycetota > Actinomycetes > Mycobacteriales > Nocardiaceae > Nocardia > Nocardia sp. NPDC051911. The sequence continues at coordinate 174,758 of NZ_JBFAXY010000011.1, read as the reverse complement.
CGGGATCTCTTTCATGAACATCAGCACCACGCAGGCCAGCAGCGCGACCGCGCCCGCCGCGTAGAACACCCCGTGCATGGAGTTGGTGAAGCCGGTGAGGATCGGCACCTTCAGCGCGTCGGGCAGCGCCGCGATGCCGCTGGTGTTGGACTGCATGCCGCTGAGCTGCTCGGTCCCGAACCCGGGTGGCAGCGCGCCGCCGAACGCGTCGGTGATCCGGTGCGGCAGCAGATTGAACAGAATGGTCAGGAACACCGCGACGCCGAGCGTGCCGCCCATCTGCCGGAAGAAGGTGGCCGACGCGGTGGAAACACCCATGTCGGAGCGCGGACCGGCGTTCTGCGCGGCGATGATCAGCGTCTGCATACAACAGCCGAGCCCGAGCCCGATCAGTCCGCCGATGGCCAGCGGCTGCCACAGCGGGCTGTCGTAGTGCACCTGCGCGTACAGGACCGCGCCGACCGCGACGATGAACGTGCCCGTCACCGGCAGGATCTTGTAGCGGCCCGTGCTCTTGGTGATCCGCCCCGCGGCCTGCGAGCCGATCATGATGCCGAGCACCAAGGGCAGCATCAGCAGACCGGCCTTGGTCGGCGAGTAGCCGCGCACGACCTGGAAGTACTGCGGAACCATGGTGATCGCGCCGAACATCGCGACGCCGACGATGAATCCGCCCGCGATGGTGACGCTGAAGGTCGAATTCTTGAACAGCCGCAACGGGATCAGCGCGGAGTCCTTCATGAAGAACTCGACCAGGAGGAACAGCACCAGACCCGCCGCGCCGATGCCGTAGCAGAGCAGCGAGCGGTGCGAGGACCATCCCCAGTGCCTGCCTTGTTCGGCGACGATCAGCAGCGGCACCACGCAGATGGTCAGCGTCAGCGCGCCGAACCAGTCGATCCGGTGATGCTGGCGCTGGTGCGGCACGTTGAGCACCTTGGCGACCACGAGCAGGGCGAGCACGCCGACCGGGACGTTCACCAGGAACACCCACCGCCAGCCCTCGATGCCGCCGAGCTGTTCGTAGTCGGAGAAGAAGCCGCCGAGCACCGGGCCCAGCACCGTGGCCGTGCCGAAGACCATCATGAAATAGCCCTGGTAACGCACTCGTTCGCGCGCCGGGACGATGTCGCCGATGATGGTGAACGCCAGCGACATCAGGCCGCCCGCGCCCAGGCCCTGGAACGCGCGGAACGCGGCGAGCTGGTACATCGAGGTGGCGAAGGTGCACGCCACCGAACCGATCACGAACAGGCTGATCGCCGTGAGGTAGAACGGCTTACGGCCGTAGATGTCGGCCAATTTGCCGTACAGCGGCGTGGTGATCGTGGCGGTGATCAGGTAAGCGGTGGTCGCCCAGGCCTGTTCGTCGAAACCGTGCAGGCTGTTGGCGATCTTGACGATCGCGACGCTGACGATGTTCTGGTCGAGCGCGGCCAGGAACATGCCGAGCAGCAGCCCGGACAGGATGGTCAGGATCTGCCGGTGCGACAGTGACGTGTCCGCGCCTGCGGCCGGGTTCCGCGGAGCCCGGGTGGTGGAAGTCGTCATGAATGAGCCCTATTTCGGATCGGCTGGGTGTCGGGTGGTGGTCTCTATTCCTGCGGTGAGCCGGTCGAGCAGCGCGGTCAAGGTGTCGCGGTCCGATGCGGGCCAGTCGGCCAGGATGTCGGCCAGCCACCGGTTGCGCTGGGCGCGATTCTCCTCGAAGACGCGAACGCCTTCCGCGGTGGCCGCAAGCACGCACGCCCGGCCGTCGACCGGGTCGGCCCGGCGCTCGACCAGGCCGTGTGCCACGAGTTGTCTGCTCTGTCTGCTGATGGTGGATGCCTCGGCGTGCAGCAGTTCGGCGAGCCTGCCCGCGCGCTGCGGTCCCTCGTGCACGAGGGAGAACAGCACGGCGTAGGCGAGTCGCTCCAGTCCGTCCGGACCCGGCCGGACGGGCTGCCATTTCGCCCGGTTGACCGCGCGCATGAACCGGACCAGCCGCTGACCGAGTTCGTCGGCGGCCGCGAGTTCGGCCGCCGTGATCCGGCGCTCGCGAGCGGTTGCGGACATGACACTCACCTCGATGTTCCCCACCAGCACATTGATTGGCAACCACAACTAGTTGCTTTAAGCAACTATACATCCGGGTTGCCGGGGGTCTGCGAGGTGGGTCACGCGCCGGTTCCGTTGCTACCGTCGATGGCGTGTCCGAGTCGCTTGTCCGCTTCCGTGCCGCCTTGCCGTCCGATTGCCGATGGGCGCCGGTCGGCAGCGGGGAGTCCGGCGCCGAGGTGTTCCGGTCCGCCGACGGCTCCCGCTACGCCAAGTGTGCCGATCCCGGTGGGGTCGCGGACCTCGCGCTGGAGCGGGACAAGATCGTCTGGCTCGACAGCCACGATATGCCCGGCCCCCGGGTGCTGGACTGGCGGGACGGCGACGATGGCGCCTGCCTGGTGACCAGCGCGGTCCCGGGCGTGCCCGCGGACGCGGTATCCGGCGAGACACTGGGCCGCGCTTGGGAATCCATCGCGGACACGGTGCGGCGCCTGCACGAGGTGCCCACCGAGCAGTGCCCGTTCGATCGTGGCCTGGCGCGGATGTTCGCGATGGCCCAGGACGTGGTGGTCCGGGGTGCGGTGCACACCGAGTTCCTCCCCGAGGAACAGCAGGGCACTCCGCCCACCGTCCTGCTCACCAGGCTGGCCGGTGAGCTGGAGCCGAGGATGACTCAGGAGTTCGCCGAAGCCGTGGTGTGCCACGGCGATCTGTGCCTGCCCAACATCATCCTCGATCCGGAAACGCACACGGTGGCCGGTTTCGTCGACCTCGGGCGTCTCGGCATCGCCGACCCCTACGCCGATATCGCCTTGCTGCTCGCCAATTCCCGGGAGTCATGGCAAGACGAGCGGCGCGCCGAACAGGCCGACCGGACATTCGCCGCCCGCTACGGCATCGAGCTGGATGCCGATCGTCAGCGCTTCTTCCTCCATCTGGACCCGCTGACCTGGGGTTAGCTCGATCACGCAGAGGGTTTGAGCAGAACGGCGGTGCCGTACGCCGCCACCTCGCTCATCGTCCCGGCGATCTCGTTGCAGTCGAAGCGCATCGCGATGACCGCGTTCGCGCCGAACGACATGGCGTGCTGACACATCCGCATGATCGCCTCGTGCCGCGACTGGTAGAGCAGCTGGGTGTACTCGGGGATCTCTCCGCCGCCCAGCGAACGGAAACCGGCGCTGAAGTTCGAGCCGAAGCTGCGGCTGCGCACGGTCAGCCCGGCGACCTCGCCGAAGACCCGGGCGATCTCCTGTCCGGGAACGTCGTTCATGGTCGAGACCAGGATGGGGAACTGCGGTCCCGGCGGCGGGGGCGGAGGATACGGCTGCGGCGGCTGGTGCGCGGGATGTTGCGGATAGGGCGGCGGCATCGGCTGGCTCATGTGCGGGATGCTACGGCGGCAGGGCGGCCGCGTCGCTTCCGTCCGCGGCGAGATCGCCCGGAGGCCCGGAATCGCACCGACCGCCCGGTCCCGATCGGCCGGTTTCGCGTGTTCCGGGACTGTCGTGGCGGAGTTCGTCCTTGCCTGTTGAGCATTCGACCGACAGAATCCGAAGAGATATGCAATGTTGTTATTGCGCAACGGCATTGAGAGGGAACCCACGGTGGCCGAATAGGCACCGGTAAAAGGGGGTGCGGCGAGATCATGTCGTCGAACACGTCCGAGCCCGGCGGCCGACGCGCCCGCCCGGGCCAGGTCGGGGCCGGACGCGTGCCCACGTGGCCCGGGATGATCTCCGCCGACGAGCCGCCGCCGCGCCGGGAACGCGACCGGCATCGGACCCACCGCGATCGACGCCGTGCCCGGCGCGGCGCTCGGCGCGCGTGGCTGGTCGGCGGTGCCGGGCTGGCCGCCTCGCTCGCCGCGGCCGCGCTGGTCCTGGTCTACACCGACGCGGCGTCGGCTCCCCGGCAATCGGCCACGGTAGCGGACCCGGTGCTCGGCGGCGGTCCCGGCTGTGAGCCGACCCGGGGCGCACAGTTGGTGCGCGGCAACGGGACCGGCTCCACGGCCTCGGGGCCGGACGTGATCCTGGCCTTCCAGCACGCCTACTACGCGACCCGGTCCGGAGCGGTAGCGCGATCGTTGACGGCGCCCGACGCCGTGGTGCCGCCGGTCGCCGTAATCGATGCGGGCATCGCCTCCGTCCCCACCGGAACGCAGCACTGCGTCATGATCACCCCCATGCTCGACGGACGCTACGACGTGGTCATCACCGAGTTGCGCCCCGACGCCACGAGCCGCACCTACCGGCAGTTCGTCACCGTGGTCACCGCCGACGGCGGATCCACCATCGCCAAGATCACCGCACCGAACTGAGTCCGATCTCCCGTTCGAGCGCGGGGACTTTCGTTACGATGCCACTGCCGGGGCGGTCGATCGGCGCGAAATGCGGTGCATAAGCGATCGATTCCAAGGGGAGGTCGTCGGTGGTGTTCGCACGGTGGTGCGCGGTTGTCGGAACCGCTCTTTCGGTGCTGCTGGCGATACCGGGCCCGCCGTCACAGGCGGAGCCGCAACTCCCGGCGGTGGCGGATCCGGCGCCGCCGGAGCAGGACCCCTTCTATCGGCCGCCCGCCGAGCTGATCGGCGCCCAGCGGCCCGGTGGAATCCTCGCCGCGCGGCCGGTCACCATCGCGAACCAGGCGCCAGGGGCGCTGGATGCCGAGGCATGGCAGATCTCCTACCGGTCGAACAACAGCGCCGACCAGCCCATCGCCGCCGTCGCGACGCTGCTGAAACCGCCCGCGGCGAACGGGAAGCTGGTGTCGCTGCACGCCGCCGAGGATTCCACCGGACTGTTCTGCGCGCCGTCCTATACCGTGCGCCGGTCGATGGCGGCCGGTCTGCTGGACGGGCAGATCGACCCGTTGCGCAGCGCTGCGGCGCTGTTGGCGCAGGGGTGGACGGTCGTGGTGCCGGATCATCAAGGGCCGAACTCGGCGTTCGCCCACGGCCCGCTGGCCGCGCGGATCGCCCTGGACGGCATCCGCGCCGCGGAGCGGTTCGGTCCGCTGGGACTGCCTGGACCGGATACCGAGGTGGCGATGTGGGGCTATTCCGGAGGTTCGGTCCCCACGTTGCACGGCGCCGAGTCGCGCAGCTCCTACGCGCCGGAGGTGAACCTGGTCGGCGTCGTCTCCGGCGGTACCGACGTCGACCTCGAGGCGCTGTCGCTGGCGGCGAACAAGGGGCCGGGCGCGGGCCTGGTCGCGGCCGCCATCATCGGTCTGGCCCGCGAGGAGCCGGAATTGGACGCCTACCTGCGGGCGAACGCGACGCCGACGGGACGGCGGTTGCTCGACGCGAAGGACAGCGGCTGCGTGCTGTATCAGGCCGCGACGGAACCGTTCCTCGACATCGACAGCCTGGTCCAGGGCGGTCTACTGCACACGCCGGTGCTGCGCGCGGTCTTCGACCGCACCAGAATGGGCAAGTCGGTGCCCGACGCACCGGTCTTCCTCTACCACGCGACCGCGGACTGGCTCGTCCCGATCGGTCCCGCCGACGCACTCGCCGCCGCCTACTGCCGCGACCCCGCCGCTCGCGTCACCTACATCCGTGACCACGCGAGCGAACATCTGACCCTCAACACCCTTGCCGAGCAGAGCGTGGTCGCTTGGCTGCGCGACCGATTCGCCGGGATACCGGTCGCCAACGGCTGCGCCGTCGCGGATATGGGGTCCATCGCGCTCGGTCGATGACGGAGTTCGCGTGACGTGTTACTCGAGGCCCGCGACCTTCCGGCAGCGGAAATCCAGGTAGTTGATCATCTTCCAGAAATCCTTGAACGCCGGGTTCGTGGTCTGGCCGTGGTGGTAGCGGTAGTAGATCTGCTGGGCGATGACGGCCAGGCGGAACAGCCCGAAGACCTCGTAGAACGGCCAGTTCTCGGCGGAACGGCCGGTGCGCGCGCAATAGTGTTCGACGATCTGCGCGCGGGTCAGCATGCCGGGCAGGTGACTCGGCTGGCGGCGGGAGGCCCGCATGACCTCGTCGTCGTCCGCCTGCACCCAATAGGCCAGCGCGCCACCGAGATCCATCAGCGGGTCGCCCAGCGTCGCCATTTCCCAATCGAGCACACCGACGATCGCGCCGGAGCCCGACGGATCCAGCACCAGATTGTCGAGCCGGAAGTCGTTGTGGATGACAGTGGTGGCGACGTCCGCGGGCTGGTTGGCATCGAGCCAGGCCATCACCGCGGCGAAATCGCTGACATTGTCGGTGCGCGCGTTCACGAAGCGCCGCGACCACCCCGCGACTTGGCGGCCGACATAGCCCGCGCCTTTGCCGATTCCGGTGAGACCGGCCGCCTCGGGGTCGACCTGGTGCAATTCGATCAGGCAGTCGAAAGCCGTGGTGGACAACCGCTTCGCCTGATCGGGGGACAGGCTGGTGCCCTCAGGCAGATCGCCGCGCAGGATCGTTCCCGCCACCCGCTCCATCACGTAGAAATCGCTGCCGATCACGTCCGGATCGGCGCACCGGGCCACCATCCGCGGCACATAGCGATAGTGCGGACGCAGCCGCTCCTGCACCAGGAACTCGCGGCCCATGTCGTGCGCGGAAGCCGCCTTCGTTCCGCTCGGCGGACGGCGCAGGATCAGGTCACGATCCGGGTAGCGCAGCAGATACGTCAGATTGGACGCGCCGCCGGAGAATTGGCGCACCTCGGGCGGCTGGCTCAGACCGGGAACCCGCTCGGCGAGCCAGATGTGCAGGGCGGCGACGTCGAAGGCGTCCTCCGCGCGGACGGCGGTGGCCTCCGGAGCGCTCACCGGTCGGTCCCGTATTTACGCAGCTCCTGGCGGGCGATCACGCCGAGGTGCACCTCGTCGGGGCCGTCGGCGAAGCGCAGCGAACGAATGCCGGCGAACGCGCGCGCCAGCGGGAAGTCATCGGAAAGCCCCGCCCCGCCGTGCAATTGGATCGCCATGTCCAGCACCTCTTGGGTCATCCTCGGCACGACCGCTTTGATCTGGGAGACCTCGCTGCGCGCGCCGGCCAAGCCCTTGGTGTCCAGCAGCCAGGCGGTGTGCAGGACCAGCAACCGCGCCTGATCGATCGCGACGCGCGCGTTGGCGATGCGCTCGCGGTTCCCGCCGAGGTTGGCCAGCGGCTTGCCGAACGCGGTGCGCGACAGGGCGCGGCGACAGCCCAGTTCGAGCGCGCGCTCGGCTAGGCCGATGGCGCGCATGCAGTGGTGGATGCGGCCGGGACCGAGACGGCCCTGCGCGATCTCGAAGCCACGTCCCGGCCCGGCGATCACGGCGTCCAGCGGCAGCCGCACGTCGGTGGAAGTGACCTCGCCGTGGCCGAAGGGCTCGTCCAGGTAGCCGAAGGTGGTGAGCATCCGTTCGACCCGCACGCCCGGGGTGTCCAGCGGAACCAGCACCATCGAATGCCGCTGGTAGGGGTGCGCCTCCGGGTCGGTGAGGCCCATGAAGATGACGAACTTGCAGTTCGGGTGGCCGATGCCGGTGCTCCACCATTTGCGGCCGTTGAGCACGATCTCCTCACCGTCCACCACGGCGGTCGCGGCCATATTGGTCGCGTCGGAGGAGGCCACCTCGGGTTCGGTCATGCAGAACGCCGAGCGGATCGTGCCGTCCAGCAGCGGTCGCAGCCACTGCTGCCGCTGCTCGATGCTGCCGTAGTGCAGCAGGACCTCGGCGTTGCCGGTGTCGGGTGCGTTGCAGTTGAACACTTCCGGCGCCCACCCGGAACTGCCCATCGCCTCCGCCATCGGGGCGTAGTCGACGTTGCCCAGGCCCGCGCCGAGTTCCGGATCGGGCAGGAAGAGGTTCCACAGACCCGCGTCCCGCGCCTTCTTCTTGAGCTCCTCGACCACCGGCGGAACCGCCCATGGCGATTCCCGCAGGGCGGCGGCGTGCTCCTCGTCGCGCGGCTCGATCTCGTCGCGCACGAACTGCCGCACCTGATCGGTGAGGCGGACGGCTCGATCGGAGTGCGTGAAGTCCATACCCATCCTCGAGGTCTGCTGAGCATTGCTCAACTTCCGGTCAGGTCATTGGTAGCATATTGTTGAGCATTGCTCAATAGAGGAGGGTGGATGACCGAGGTCGCCGTGGAGCCGGGCGGCCGGCGCTCGGCGGACGACCGGCGCAGGCAGCTGATCGGAATCGGCCTGGGCATGCTGATCGACCGGCCCTGGCACCGGATCACCGTCGACGCGGTCGCGCAGCAGGCGGGCATCTCGCGCGGGCTGCTGTTCCATTACTTCCCGACCAAGCAGGACTATTACGCGCAACTCGTCCGCGCCGCGTCGCAGCGATTCCTGCGCGCCACCGGCCCGGACCCCGACGCCGCGGACCCGCTCGCTTCGATGATCGCGAACTTCGTGAGCTACATGCGCAAGCGCAGCGGACCGCTGGTGGGGCTGCTGCGCGCCGCCGGGCAGGACCCGGTCCTCGAATCGATCATGGAGCGGATGCACGACGAACTGACCGATCGGGTGTTCGCCGCGCTCGGCAGGCCCGCGCGGTCGACCGCCGAGCGCCTGGTGGTGCGTTCGTGGTGGGCGATGGCCGAGGACCTGACGGTGCAGTGGTTGTCCCGCGACGACGTCGACCAGGACCGGCTGGACTCGTTGCTGTTCGACACGTTGTCGCGGGTGCTCGACTCGGTGGACGCCGAATGCCGGGCGGATCCGCCTGCGGAGTGAGCCGCCCGGTGCGAGAAGGCCTCCGCGATTCGGCGGGCCGGAATGGCCGCGCGAAATACTCGGTGCACGTAAATGGCGGAACGCGGTCGGCCCGGTGCCGCCGAGGGGCGAATCTCGACGGCACCGGCGTATCCGAACGCGCTGCGGGAGCGCACGCGCCGCCGCGAAGGGAAAGCGCGCCAGTTCAGCATAGAGCGATCAATGGTCTGGCGCGCGGGGAAGGAAGTGCCTGCGACCGCCGGGAAATCACGTCGCACAGCGTGTGTCGTCCGCGGCACGCCGAATAGTTTTGCGAGATGGCAAATGAACAGTTTCGCCGGTAGCGGTGGATCGACTATGAATGAAACGTGCCGTTGCCATACGTGATCACTTGTCTGCCATCGCGTCTCCCGTGCGGGGAGCGCTGATGGTCATCGAACATCCCATCGAGGACGAGGTTACACAGCTGGCGAGGCGGGTCGAGAAGGCCCGTGGACGGCTCGCCTACCAGTTCGATCCCGCGCTCACCGAGGCGCTGTCGGAGGACGAACTGTATGCCGAACGTGAGCTCGCCGAACGGATTCGCACCCAGGAGCGCGGACAGCGCTGGAAAGAGGCGCAGGCTGCCGCCGCGGCATCCGACCGCGCCAGGCAGACCACCGAAGCGATCGAGAAGGCCGACATGCGAGATCTCCTGCTCGCCCGCAAGGCGATTGCCGCGCAGCGACGCGAATCCAGCCCGCACGCGAAGCTGGCCTCGCTGTATCGGCATCGGTCCTGGTCGCTGCGCGCGCTGGCGGGTGTCGTCGCGGCGGGCATGTTGTGGTCGGCGGTCAACGTCCAGCACAACATCGCTCCCGGCGGCGCGACCGATCCGCTCTACTGGTTCAGCTACCTGCTCGAAGGCATGATCAGCGTCTGTCTGATCATCATCATGATCGGCACGAACAAGGTCGCCGAATGGGGTGTGATCGACAACCGCCGCCAGGTCGCGACGGCCGAAGTCGCCCTGCTGGCGCTGACCGTCAGCCTCAACACCTATCCCTACTTGCGCGCGGGCGCCTGGTACGACGCGGCCGTGCACGCCATCGCGCCGGTGATGATCGGTGTCGCGCTGCTCATCCACGACGCCGCGAGCGCTCGCTACGGCCTCGCCATCGCCAGGGCCACCGAGCAGGTCCGTGACCTGCCCGACCCGGCCGAGCAGATCCGGCTCACGCTGCCCAGATACCGCGCGCCGGTCGCGCCCGAGGCGCCGAGCGCTCCACCCGAACAGAGGCACTACGAACCGCCTCCTGTTGTCGCGGCGCCCCCGGAGGAGATCGTCGAGCAGGACGTGGTCGAGGTCGCCGAAATCCAGTTCCTGCCGGAGGTCTCCGACGAGCAGCCCGTGGCCACGGTGAAAGCCGAGAAGAAGCGGCCGCCGGTCGAGGCGCCCCGCAAGCCCGTGCTGCCCGAGTCCATCGAAGATCTCGACGCGATGGCGGCTTTCGACGCGCGCCCCACGTCGCCGGTGCAGGTCAAGGACACCGACGTCATCGTCACCAATGGCGGTGCGCCCGCCGCCAACGGGAAGAAGCTCGCTGCGAACGAGCCCGCACCGGTATCGGCCGCGAAGGCCGAGTCCCGGCCGGCCGCGCGCGTGCCCGCCGAAGACTCCGCGGCGAAGGTGGTCGTCCGGCAGACGCCGTCGGCCAAGCCGCGTACGCCGGTGGCCGAGGCGGAGGTCTCGACGGCCGAGATCCCGGCCGTCACCCGGCAACCGCTGGCGGACAGCAAGAGCGACAGCTCGACGCCGGAGCCGAAGAACGGCAAGGACAGCCCCGCGCCCGACGTCGCGCAAGCGCCGACGGCTCGCCCGCCGGACATCTACGACACCGGTTCGTTCCGCGTCGCCGACATCCTCGAGCAGGAACTCGCCGAACTGCAGGCCGAACGCCGCCGCGCCCGCACCAGCAGGCAGCGTTCCGCCTCCACCGCGGGTCGCGAGTCCTAGCGAGTACGCCCCCCGGTAAGGATGCCCGCCGGCGCACCACGCGCCCGGCGGGCATCGGCGTCTTCCGGTCGGAATACGCTGGGATCGTCAGGATTCCGGGTCGGACAAAGGCGCTGTCTTCGCCCACTCCGCCCACTCGGCGAGGGCGTCGTACAGTCGGACCGCGGCTTCGACCGTGACACGCATCGAGCGGGTCTGCGGGGAGTCGCCGAAGTCCCCGCGGTCTTTGGCGTTCGCGTACTCGCGGTAGATTTCCGCCTTCTCCCGGTAGAACCGGGCTTCCCTGGTGAGGTGCGCCTCCAGTTCGTCGGAGTTCAACAGCCAGAAGAACAACGAGCGCAGGACCGGTTCCAGACGGATGGTGTGGTCCACATCGACGTGCACCAGCCAGCGGCGCAACTCGGCGACGCCGTCGTCGGTGATGCGGTACTCCTTGCGCCGGCGCGGGCCCTCCGCCGCCGCCTCGACCAGTCCTTCTTCCGCGAGCCTGGTCAGCTCCCCGTAGATCTGGGGATGCTTGGCGGGCCAGATCGCGCCGAGCATCTCCTCGAATCGGCGCGTCAGGTCGTAGCCACTGCCGGGCTGGTCGGCGAGAAGTCCGAGTAACCCGTGACGCAGTGACATCGACGCTCCCTATTCCGTGATCAGTGGCCCGGCTGGAGCGTACCTCTGTCGTTCTGCCGTAGTTCACCGTCTTGACTGTTCCAACATGTAGATTTATACATGTTGCAAGGAACATGTGGTTGCCTACTTATGGAGGCTGATATGACGACTCAGGGTTCGAAGGCGGTGCTGATCACCGGTGCGGGCGGCGGAATCGGTTCCGCCACCGTCGAGGCATTCGCCGCGCGGGGCTACCGCGTCTACGCCGGAGTGCGGACGCTGCGAAACGCCCCCCGGTTCGGGCACGCGAACGTCGTGCCGGTGGAACTCGATGTGACCGACAGCGCGGGCGTTCGCCATGCGCTCGACGCGGTCGCGGCCGACCGTGGCCCAGCCGGATTGCAGGTGCTGGTGAACAACGCGGGCGTCATCGTGCAGGGGCCGCTGGAGCTGGTCCCCGACGCGGAACTGCACCGGCAGTTCGACATCAACGTCTACGGCCCGCACCGGGTCCTGGTGGCCGCACTTCCGCTGTTGCGGGCTGGCGGCGGCCGGGTGATCAACATCAGCGCGGCGAGCGCTCGCACCGCGATGCCGTACCTGGGACCGATCTCGGCGAGCAAGGCCGCGCTCGAATCGTTGTCCCACGCGGCCCGCGTCGAGCTCGCGCCCTGGGGCATCCCGGTCTCTGTGGTGGAGCCGGGCGCGCTCGAGACGACGATCTTCGCCAAGGCCGAATCGGCTGCGCGCGAAGCACTCTTGCTGGCCGACGCCGACCGTGTCGAGCTCTACCGCGCACAATTGGCCGCCGTCGATAAGGCGCTGGCGGAACAGAAGACACGGCCGGTCGGCACGGTGGTCGACGCGATCGTGCGGGCAGCCGAGGCCAGGCGGCCCAAAGACTGCTACGTCGCGAGTTCGGACGCGCGCATGCTGCGGATGCTCGCGTACCTGCCTTTCCGCCTGCGCGATCGGGTGATCGCCGGTGCATTGGGCTTGGGTAAATCCGACGTGGCGGCCGGAGCGGCGCGATGAGCCGGATCGTGTTCGCCGGAGCCACGTCCGGGCTGGGACGGCAAGCGGCACTGCGGCTGGCGAAGGACGGCCACGACCTCGTGCTGGTCGGCCGCGACGCGGACAAAGGCGCGCGGCTGGCTCGCGAGACCGGTGGCCGGTTCGTGCGCGCCGATCTGGCGGTCTCGACGGGTATCGACCACGTCGCGGAGCAGGTCGCCGAGCGGTTCGACGGCGTGGACATCTTGATCAACAACGCCGGTGTCATGACGCCCGAACGTCGCGTGACCGGCGAGGGAATCGAGCTGAATCTCGCCGTCCATCATCTCGCGCCGTTCTCCCTGACCGGACGACTGCTGCCGTTGCTGTGTCGCGGCGGCGGCCGGGTGGTCAACGTCAATTCCGAAGGCCACCGGCAGTCGATGTTCCGCGCGGGCCCGGTGCGCATCGACTTCGACGACTTGCCGAGCGAGCGGAACTTCGACCCGTTCGTGACCTACAGCCGTACCAAGTTGGCCAACCTGTTGTTCACCTACGAACTGCGTCGCAGGTACCCGCAATTGACTGTGGCCGCATTGCATCCCGGCTTCGTGCGCACCGACCTCGGCCGAGAATTCCCACGGGCGCGGGTGGCGATGCTGCACCTGACGGCATTGTCCGCGCGGCAAGGCGCCGCGCCGGTCGTCCACCTGGCGACGACGCGGGATCTGGTGAACGGGGCCTATTACAACCGCTTCACCGAGACGCGCAGCTCGGACGCGTCCTACGACCGGGATACCGCGCTGCGGCTGTGGGAGGTGACCGAACGGCTGCGTGGCCCGTTCGCCGCCCCGGTTCGGGATCCCTCGCTCGACTGCTGAGAGCGGATCTGCCGAGGGCAGCAGGGGAACGGTCCGGCGCCACGCGTGCGGCACCGTGGAGCCATGGCTCACGATGACAAGACTCCGATGTTCAGCTGGCGGGCACGCGAGCAACTGCTCAGTCGCCGCATCGTCGTGCTCGACGGCGCGCTCGACGACGACAACGGGACGCTGCTGATGACCCAGCTGCTCACGCTCGCCGCCGAGGATCCCGAGGCGGGTATCTCACTGTGGATCCATTCGCCGGGCGGATCGGTCCCCTCGATGCTCGCCATCCGCGACGTCATGCGGCTGGTGCCGTGCGAAGTCTCCACGCTCGCGCTCGGATTGGCTTGCAGCGCAGGACAATTTCTCTTGTCGTCGGGCACCAAGGGTAAACGTTTCGCGCTGCCGCACGCCCGGGTGCTGATGCACCAGGGATCGGCGGGCATCGGCGGCACGGCCGTCGACGTCGAGGTCCAGGCCGACGATCTGCGCTACACCGTGGACACCGTGCTCGGGATCATCGCCGAGGACACCGGCCAGCCGTTCGATCGGATCTACGAGGATTCGCTGCACGACCGATGGTTCACGGCCGCGCAGGCCAAGGAGTACGGCTTCATCGACCACATCGTCGACTCGTTCGGGCAGGTCGTCCCGCAACGCCAGCGAATCGGGATCTCGGCATGATCGGTCAGCCCCGGAGGCGGCAGCGCAGCGTGACCACGGAGGGGCCCGATCATGCCGGAAGCGGGCACAGCATGATCGGTCAGCCCCGGAGGCGGCAGCGCAGCGTGACCACGGAGGGGCCCGATCATGCCGGAAAGGACACAGCATGAGCACCTACACCATCCCGAATGTGATCGCGCAGCATCCGCGTGGCGGGGAGCGGATCACCGACATCTACTCCCACCTGCTCGCCGAGCGCATCGTCTACCTCGGCACGCCGATCGACTCCGGGGTCGCCAACGCGCTCATCGCGCAGCTGCTGCACCTGGAATCGGAGAGCCCGGAGCAGGAGATCAACCTCTACATCAACTGCGAGGGCGGCGATCTGTCCTCCATGCTCGCCGTGTACGACACCATGCAGCACATTCGTTCGCCCATCCAGACCACCTGCGTCGGCCAGGCGATCGCGGTCGGCGCGGTGCTGCTTGCGGGCGGCGAGCCGGGCCGTCGCGCCATGCTCCCGCACGCCAGGGTGGTGCTGCACCAACCCGCCGCACGTGGACAGGGCGCGATTCCCGACCTGATCCTGCAGGCCGACGAGCTGGTGCGGTTGCGGGCGGAGATCGAGTCGATCCTGTCCCGGCACACCGGGCAGTCGGTGGAGCGACTTCGGCACGACACCGACCGCGACCGGGTCTTCACCGCGTCGGCCGCGATCGAGTACGGCCTGGTCGACCAGGTCCTGGGACGGCGCGACTGATCAGGCCGCCAGCGCCATCAGCGTGGGCCCGGTGCCGGAAAGCGGCGCCGACCGCGGCAGGAGGGCGATCCTGCGGCGCGCGCGGAGTTCGTCCGCCACCTGGCCGGTGAGCTCACCCAGCGTGGTGGCGAGCGATCCGGCCAGGGCGGCGATCATCTCGCTCGACGGCTCCTTGCGTCCCCGCTCGACCTCCGACAGATACTGCGGGGAGATACCCGCCCGCCGGGCCGTCTCGACCAGCGTCTCGCCGCGGTCCTGCCGCAGGGTGCGCAACTGTTCGCCGAGCACCTCGCGCCACAAGGGTTCCGGCGGCGTTCGCGAGTCCGGTTGAGGGGTGCGGTCATCGCGTCCACCGGGAATCGAGTGCAGTCTCGGGTGCTCGCTCATGAGCAGAGCGTACGGTTCCGGGCCGCCGGAGTGCCCGGCATTACGCTCAGGGCGGACGAGCGGCGGGTCTTCGCGAATTCGGCGTGGTCGTCGCGGTAATCGGCGCGGAGGCGAGCATGATGGGAAACCGTGCCCGAGAACTCGAAAGTCCCCGATCTGAAACCGCGCAGCCGTGACGTCACCGACGGGCTGGAGAAGACCGCCGCTCGCGGGATGTTGCGCGCGGTCGGCATGGGCGACGACGACTGGGAGAAGCCGCAGATCGGCGTGGCCTCCTCGTGGAACGAGATCACGCCCTGCAATCTGTCTCTGGAGCGACTCGCCCGGGGCTGCAAGGACGGCGTCTTCTCCGGCGGCGGCTTCCCCATGCAGTTCGGCACCATCTCGGTGTCCGACGGCATCTCCATGGGACACGAGGGGATGCACTTCTCCCTGGTCTCACGTGAGGTGATCGCCGACTCCGTCGAGACGGTGATGCAGGCCGAGCGGCTCGACGGTTCGGTGCTGCTGGCCGGCTGTGACAAATCGCTGCCCGGGATGCTGATGGCCGCGGCCCGGCTGAACCTGGCGAGCGTGTTCCTGTACGCGGGGTCGATCCTGCCCGGCATCGCGAAGCTCTCCGACGGCAGCGAGCGCGAAGTGACGATCATCGACGCCTTCGAAGCGGTCGGCGCCTGCGCCCGAGGGTTGATGAGCCGTGACGACGTCGCCGCGATCGAGCGGGCGATCTGTCCCGGCGAAGGCGCATGCGGCGGCATGTACACCGCCAACACCATGGCCAGCGCGGCCGAGGCGCTGGGCATGTCGCTGCCCGGCAGCGCGGCGCCGCCCGCGACCGACCGGCGCCGCGACGGTTACGCCCGCCGCAGCGGCGAGGCCGTGGTCGAGTTGATCCGCCAGGGCATCACCCCGTCGGACATTCTCACCAAACCCGCTTTCGAGAACGCGATCGCGGTCGTCATGGCGTTCGGCGGCTCAACCAATGCCGTGCTGCACCTATTGGCCATCGCGCACGAGGCGAATGTCGACCTGTCGCTGGACGACTTCGCGCGCATCGGTCGCCGTGTGCCGCACCTGGCGGACGTCAAGCCCTTCGGCAACCACGTGATGACCGATGTGGACCGGATCGGCGGCGTGCCGGTCATGATGAAAGCCTTGCTCGATGCCGGGTTGCTGCACGGCGACTGCCTGACCGTGACGGGGCGGACGGTGGCGGAGAACCTGGCCGACATCACCCCGCCGGACCCCGACGGCAAGGTGATCCGCGCGATGGCCGCGCCGATCCATCCGACCGGTGGCATCACCATCCTCTCCGGTTCTCTCGCGCCGGATGGCGCCGTGGTCAAGTCGGCGGGTTTCGACTCCGACGTGTTCACCGGCACGGCACGGGTTTTCGATCGGGAACGAGCCGCGATGGACGCCCTCGAAGACGGCACGATCGCGGCCGGCGACGTGGTCGTCATCCGGTACGAGGGGCCGAAGGGCGGTCCCGGGATGCGCGAGATGCTGGCCATCACCGCGGCCATCAAAGGCGCGGGCCTGGGCAAGGACGTGTTGCTGCTCACCGACGGGCGGTTCTCCGGCGGCACCACGGGCCTGTGCGTCGGGCACGTCGCGCCGGAAGCCGTCGACGGCGGCCCGATCGCCTTCGTGCGTGACGGCGACCCCATTCGGCTCGATGTCGCCGAGGGCACGCTCGACCTGCTGGTCGATGCCGACGAACTCGCCCGCCGCCGCGCCGGCTGGGAACCGTTGCCGCCCCGCTACACTCGCGGCGTCCTGGCCAAGTACACGAAGCTGGTGGGCTCGGCTTCGATCGGTGCCGTCTGCGGCTGACGGATGCTCGATGCCGCGCACGACAGGGCCGAGTATCGAGGCCGCGCAGGCTGAGAACCGTTGCCGCCGATTGCATCGCAATGTCGTATCGAAGTACGCGGAGCTGGTGGCCCGGGCTCGATCAGGGCTGTGCGGCTGAGGAATTCGGTGCAGCGCAAGGCATCCGGTCTAGTACTGCGACCGGGCCTAGCTCTGTGAACTGGTTGTACGGCTCGACGGCTCGCCGCCAGTCGAGCTACGGAGGAGGGGATGGGTCGGGCCCGCGCGGGGGAATCTCCCACCGCGCGGGCCGCTTTGCGTGACCGCGCGGATCCCTAGCCGGCGGCGGCTCGGGCGATCAACTCACCGACTGCGTCGGGAGCGGACACCGAGACCGCGTGCGAGGCCGAGAACTCGACGATTTCGGCGCTCGCGCGTTCGGCCATGAACCGCTGCGCTTCCACCGGAATGTTCTTGTCCTCGCCGGTGACCAGCGCGAACGACCGGATGTCCCGCCAAGCGGTGGCGGTCGCGGGCTGTTGCAACGCGTCGAGGGCGACCGGTCGCTGGGTCGCGGCCATCAGCTCGGCCGTGGCGGCGGGCACGTCGGCGGCGAACTGCCGGTGGAATTCCGCCTGCCGGATGTACAGCTCGGTACCGGTGCCCCCGTCGGGAAGCGGATAGGACGCGGCCCGGGTAGTGGGCCCGAGCGTCGATCCGGGGAACTTGTCGGTCAATTGCAGTGCGCTCTCGCCTACATCCGGAATGAACGCGGCGATATAGACCAGCGCTTCGACGTCGCTCCGTCCGGCGGCGGCCACCGTGATGACGCTTCCGCCGTAGGAATGGCCGACCAGAACGCTCGGCCCTTCCACGGAATCGAGTACCGACGCGACATAGGCCGCGTCACTGTCCAGACCGCGCAGTGGATTAGCGGCCGCGATCACGGGATGTCCCTGTGCGCGCAGCCGTTCGATGACCCCGTTCCAGCTGGACGAGTCGGCGAACGCGCCGTGGACCAGCACGATGGTCGGCGTGGAAGGACTGACGGGCTCGGTGCTCACAAGTGTGGTTCCTTCGAATCGGGTGGTCGGGGACCGGTCAGTCGGTGTACAGCGCGGACCGCAACGTCGCGACGGCCTGCGCCACCGCGGCTTTGGCGGCATGGGTGTCGTGCAGCGAGTTGACCATCACGAAGTCGTGGACGATCCCGCCGTAGCGCACCTGGGTGACCGGCACGCCCGCGGCGCGCAACTTGCCCGCGAAGGCCTCGCCCTCGTCGCGCAGCACGTCGGCTTCGGCGGTGATGACCAGCGCGGGCGGCAGCCCGGCCAGTTGCTCGGTGGTCGCCCGCAGCGGTGAGACGGTGATCTGCGCGCGCTCGTCGGCACTGGTGGTGTACTGATCCCAGAACCACTTCATGCCCTCGCGGGTGAGGAAGTAGCCCTCGGCGAACTGCTGGTAGGAGCCGGTGTCGAAGTTGGCGTCGGTGACCGGGTAGAACAGCACCTGCTGAACGAAGGAGACGTCGCCGCGCTCCTTGGCCATCAGGGTCAGCGCGATGGCCATGTTGCCACCGACCGAGTCACCCGCGATCGCGATCCGGGACGAGTCGAGGCCCTTCGCCGCGCCCTCCGCGGTAACCCACTGCGCCACCCGGTAGGACTGCTCGTTGGCCACGGGATACCGCACATCGGGCGACCGGTCGTATTCGGGGAAGACCACGGCGGCGTGCGTGCCGACGGCCAGGTCGCGAACCAGGCGGTCGTGGGTGTGCGCGTCGCCGAAAACCCATCCCGCGCCGTGGGTGTAGATGATCACCGGCAGCGTTTCGGTGACGCCCTGCGGCTTGACGATCCGAACCCGCACCGAGCCCGTCGGGCCGCCCTCGACCGTGATCCACTCCTCGTCGACCTCGGGCTTGAAGATCGGCGCGTCCTGGACGGAGTCCACCGCCTTGCGCCCCTCCTCGGGCGGGAGCTGGTAGAGGAACGGCGGCTGCGAGGTCGCGTCGACGAACTCCTGCGCCGCCGGTTCGAGCGAGATGCCCAGCGGGTTACCTGACATGATCGTGCCTCTCGTAGAAGTGGTGGAAACTGCGGTTATTCAGGCGGATTGATCGATCGCGCCGGTGATGACGGCCACGACTTCGTCAGGGTGGGTCTGCATCACCAGGTGTGGTCCGTCGATCTCGACCACCGCGCGCATTCCGGCTCGCTGGTAGCCGAATCGTTCGACGTCGGGATTGATGGTGCGGTCGGCGCCGGACACGATGCCCCAGGCCGGTTTCGTCTTCCACGCGGCCGCCGAGGCGGGCTCGGTGAACGCGAACGCCGACAGCGGCCGCTGCGAGACCGCGAGGACCGCGGCCTTCGCCGGGTCCAGGCCCGCGGCGAAGACATCGGGGAAGGCGTCGATGGCGACCGAGACGTCCGTGCCGGGCTCGTCACCCTCGATCGGGTACGGCGCGTAGACGAGGTTGGCCGCCAGATCGGAATCCGGGAATCCGCCCTGTAATTGCCCGAGGCTCTCGCCTTCTTCCAGGGCGTAACCGGACACGTAGACCAAGCCCACCACGTTGTCGGCGACGCCTGCCACGGTGATGACGGCGCCGCCGTAGGAGTGGCCGGCCAGCAGGACGGGGCCGTCGATCCGTTCCACGAACGACTTGATGTAGGCCGCGTCCGCCGACAGGCTGCGGTTGAACACCGGCGGAACCACGACGCGATGGCCCTGGTCGAGCAGCCGTGCGGTGACGGGGGACCAGCTCGAGGCGTCGGCGAAGGCGCCGTGCACCAGAACGATGGTCGGACTTGCCGGGGCGGACATCGGTTTCCTTTCTCCAGCGCTCGGTGAGCGGCGCTGTGGCCGACTCAGTCTCGGCCGTAGGCCCCGCCGCGCGCCCCTCCCCACGGGCCACAAAAGCCTCCGTTCAGGACACGGCCTGCTCCAGCGCCGGATCGATCCGGGCGGTCGACCGGAAACGCTGCTGGTACTTGCGCGGGGAAATGCCAACGCGTGCCACGAAGGCCCTGCGCAACGCCTCGCTGGTGCCGTACCCCGCGGCCATGGCGGTCTCCGTCACGCTGTATCCGGCGTGCAGCATGTCCCTGGCCGTGCCGAAGCGGATGAACGCGACGTATTCCGCGGGCGAGCGTTCCAGTTCCGCGCGGAACAGCCGGGTCAGATGCCGGACGCTGACCCGCGCGTGGGCGGCCAGCGTCTGCACCGTATGCGGATACGCCGGGTCCGCGCAGATCAGATCCACCACCCCGCGCACCAGCGGGCTGCGCGGCGCCGGTCCGGTCAGCGACGCGGAGAACTGTGACTGACCGCCCGCGCGCTGCATGTAGACCACCAGCGCCTGCGCGACGCGCCGCGCGACGTCGGCGCCGTGGTCCTCTTCGACCAGCGCCAGCGCGAGATCGACGCCCGCGGCGACCCCGGCCGAGCTGTACAGATTGCCGTCCCGCACGAAGATCGCGTCCGGGTCCACCTCGATCGACGGATAGCGTCGCGCGAGCTCGGTCGTGAATTTCCAGTGCGTCGTCGCGCGGCGCCCGTCGAACAGGCCCAGATCGGCCAGGACGAACGCACCGCTGCAAATGGACGCCAGCCTGCGGGTGTTGCAGGAAAGATGCCGCGCGGCCGCCAAGACCTCCGGTGTCATGAACTTCCCTGGTGGCAGCTCGCTGCCCGGAATCACCACGGTGTCGAAACGACCCGCGTCGGCCGCCGCGCAGCTCACCTCCACCCGCGCGCCGATCGAGGTCTGCGCGTCCTTGCCGTCGGCCGAGACCAGCACCACCTCGTACCCCGCCACCGACTGATCGGCCTCGACGAACACCTCGGCGGGCCCGACGAAGTCGAGCATCTTCACGCCGTCGAATACCAGGATGCCCACCCGTTTGCTGGGCGAGGCGGCGAAGTTGTTGGACATGTCACCATTATTGTGGAGGCACGGCTCCAGAACAAGCGATGTGCCGCAGTTCGCACGCCGATTGGTACGGTGAGCACATGGGACGGCCGCGACGATTCGACGAGTCGAACCTGCTCGACGCCGCGACCGAGTTGTTCTGGTCGAAGGGTTTCGACAGCGCTTCGGTGGAAGACGTCTCGCTCGCGACCGGCGTCGGGAACGGGAGCATCTACGCCGCCTACGGCAGCAAGCGCGGACTGTTCCTGGCCGCGTTCGAACGCTATTGCGAGGGCCGTGCGCGTCTGGTGCGCGATGCCATCGGTTCGGCGGGCGGTTCGGCGCGCTCCGCGGTGCGCGCGCTGTATCAAGCGATCATCGAAGACTGCGCGGCGCAACCGGATCGGCGCGGTTGCCTGATGATCAACAGCATCGCGCAGCTCGGCACTCGGATCCCCGAAGTCGCCACCATCGGCAGCCGCACCACCACCGAGATGGAGCGGGGCGTCGCCGACCGGCTGCGGCCCGCGATGCACGACGCGGGAGACGACGACGAAGCCACGCTCTCGGCGGTCAGCGCCGCTGTCGTGGTGGTCGCCCAGGGCCTGATCCAGCTCAGTCGTCAGGGATTTCCAGCACAGCGGCTGCACGAGATCGCCGATGTGTCGAGCGCGGCCTTACCGCGGGAATGGGCCGATCAGCTCGTGCACTGACCCGGGACGTCGATCGCCGTGCGTTCAGGGCAGTGTGCCCGCCGCGCGCCCGTTGGTGACCCGCAGGAGGTCGAGCTTCCCCGCGTCCTCGCTGCCGCCTGCCGCCGTGTAGGTGACCATGCGGAGGTCGGCGCCCGGAACGACGAGGACGTCGCAGTCGAGGGTGATGTCGCCGAGCTCGGGATGCCGGACCGTCTTCCGATCGCTGGTGTGCTGCGACGCTGTCGCCGTCGTCCACAGCTGGGCGAATGCGGCGGAGGTGTCGCGCAATTCCCGCACGAGACGATCGAGTCCCGCGTCGGCGGGATAGCGGGACACCGCGTCCCTGAGATCGGCCACGATCGACGCCGCGAAGGCGCCGTGCGCGCGGTCGGACCGGAACGGACGCATCGAGGCGCGGGCCGCGCCGGTGCCGAAAACCGCACGGGCGAGGTTGCGCTCGCCGACCGGGACCAGCGCGGGGTCACCGTGCAGCCCGCTCCACATGCCGTTCCACCACAGCAGCGTCCAGTCGGCGCCGAACACCCCGATCGGGACGTCGCCGAGGCGGGCGGTGAGCCGTTGGATGCCCGGCGGGACATGCGTGCCGATCGTCCCGTCCCGCGGGGGCAGCAATCCGGCTGCGCGATACAGCTCGTCGCGCTCGGTCCTGGACAGTTGCAGGGCCCGCGCGAGGGCGCCGACCACCTGCGCGGAGGGGTTGCGCGCGCGACCCTGCTCCAAGCGCAAGACGTAGTCGACCGAGAGTCCGGCCAGCTGCGCGAGCTCCTCACGGCGCAATCCCGGAGCACGACGGCCGCCGGTCACCGGGAACCCGGCGTCGGCGGGCGCGAGACGATCCCGCCAGGCGTGCAGGAGCGCGCCGAAAGCGGAGCGAGCGGAAGCCATGCGCTCATTCTCGCCGCCGCGCGCCGCATCAGCCTGGGTACTGTCAGTCCTGGTGACGGGCGCGGCACTGGCTGCCGAGGGCCGCGGCGGCGACCATCGAGGCGACCGACGGGCTGTCATCAAGTGAAGGAGCCGCTATGCCCTCGACCATCGTGATGACCGGGGCGAGTCGCGGGATCGGCCGCGTCGCCGCGGAGCGCATCGTGCACGCGGCGCCGCAGGCGCATCTCGTCGTCGCCGCACGCGGGTCCACCGGTGCGCGACTCGCGGCCGAACTCGGCGCGGGCGGACACCGGGTCTCGCACGTCCCGGCGGACCTCGATTCGCTGGACAGCGTGCGATCGGCCGCGGACGAGATCCGCAGCAGGCTCGACCTGGGCGAGCTGCCGCCGCTGCACGGTTTCGTGGGCAATGCGGGAATCCAGTACACGAACGCGCTCACCGAAGGGCCGGACGGATTCGAGTCCACCTTCACCGTCAATGTGCTCGCCAACCACCTGTTCATCCGCCTGCTCGAGGATCGCTTCCGCACTCCGTCGCGCATCGTGATCACCGTGAGCGACACTCACTTCGGCGACTTCCGGCACAACTTGGGCATGGTGCCAGGCCCGGTCTGGCGGTCCGCGGACGTCCTCGCCCGCCCCGGCGCGTTCTCCGAGCCGGGCACCACCGCCGCCGGGCGCACCGCGTACTCGACGAGCAAACTCGCCGCCATCCACCTCCTGCACGAGTACGCCCGCCGCCTGCCGGACGGCATCGATGCCATCGGCTTCAACCCGGGCTTCGTCCCCGGCACCGACCTCGCTCGCAACGCGGGTCGGGTCTCCCGGTTCGCGATGCGCCGCGTCCTGCCGGTATTGACCCGCACGCCGTTCGCGACCAGCCGCGCTGCCGCCGGGCGCCATCTCGCGGACGTCGTCCTCGGCGCCACCGCCGCGCCGACCGGCTCCTACGTCGACCGCGACCGGGTCGCCCGCTCGTCGGAGGAGTCGTACGATCCGCCGCGCGAAGCCGAACTCTGGGACGCTGTCGAGCGGCTCATCGCGCCTTACGCGGCCTGAGCCGGCGCAACTGCCCCTCCTGATCGGCAGAACCGGCCGGGTGATCGGAGAGAACTCGACGCAGGTCTTCGGAGCCGGGTAGGTCGAACCGCTCCGGGTCACCGAGCGTCTCTCCGCGAGTCACCTCACAGGTAGGGGAAGCAATCGATATCGCGGTGCGTCAGGCAGGGTTGCTCGACGGGCCGCAGCCAGCGGGCGGGGACTCGCAGCGGTTCGACTTCGGGCAGGCGCACGGGCCGATCCTCGCCGTCGAACAAGGTCCCGCGCACCCGGAACACACCCATCGGCAGTCCGAGCGCGCCGGCTTGCTCGCTGGTCAGGACCACCGCGATGCGGGAGTTCGCGGTGATCCGCAGCCCTTCGACGGTGGTCGGCTCGCTGGTGTGGTCGATGCCGGTGACGGTGAGCCGGAACCGGCCGCCGCGCAGCCACGACCACGCCCACGTGAGCGAACCCGGCTGGTCGCAGTCGGGGTAGCGACTGCGTGGCAAGCGCTGCGGGACCAACACCATATAGGTGCACCCGACCTCGATATCGCGGGTCCGCATACCTTTCAGGGTGGCCGCAGCATCGGCTCATCGCAAGGAAACCAGCAAATCAGCGCTACACCGGGGCGGACCCGAAGGCGTAGGCGCAACCGGCCGCCGAAACCGCGCCGGAGTCGAGTATGAAAGCCGCCGCGCGGGGTAGGCGACAGGTGTGCGACTGGGTGTGCTGGACATCGGTTCGAATTCCGCGCAGTTTCTGGTGGTGGACGCCTCTCGCGGGGCGCCTCCGTTGCCACTGCGCGCGTTGAAGGAGCCGGTGCTGCTCGGCGAAGACATCGACGCGGCCGGGGTGATCACCGCGGACGGGGCGCAGCGGGTCGCCGACGCCGTCGAGCGGGTGCTGTCGGGCGGCCCTGCGCGGGGTCTCACCGGCACGCGCGAGTCAGATCCTGGCCGGAGCGATGGTGGCGGACGCGACCATGGCGGCACTGGACATCGACTGCCTGGAAGTGAGCCCGTGGGCCTTGCGAGAAGGGGTCGTCCTGGAACACATCTCCACGCGCGTCGACAGTGACCGGACGCTGCCGTTGCACGCGCTCGAGCTGCCGCGGCACGGCCCGGAGTCCCCGGTCAGCGTGCTCCCGCGACGGGTGTGATCAGGGGGATCAGCGGTTGCCGAACACTTTGCCGCCGAATCGTCCGAATGCGGCATTCATCAGTGGCGAGCGGGTGACCGTCACTTTGAGGCGGTTCAGAATGGGGGCGATGGGGCGGGGGTCGACGTCGCGAAGCGCCTCGGTGAGCAGGCGGACGGGTTCGGCGCAGGAGTCGTAGCGGTCACCGGGGGCTTTCGCGAGTGCCCGGTGCAGGATCGCGTCGACCTCGGGCGGGATCCAGCGGTGCTGCGCGGAGAGCGCCGGGGGAGGCTCCTGCAGCTGCGCTTCGGCGGTGGCCATGAGGTTCACGCGAGAGAACGGCGTGTGGCCGGTGAGCAGCTCGACGGCGGAACAGGCCAACGCGTACTGGTCGGTGGCCGGTGACACCGTCTCCGCCCGCAGCAGTTCCGGCGCGGCATACGGCACCGATACGACGACGAACCCGTTGGTGGCCAAAGGCGGTTCCGGCCGATCCAGCCACCGCGCCGAATCGAAATCCGAGATCTTCACCGTCGACTCGTCCGTTCCGACCAGCACGTTCGCCGGTTTCACGTCGAGATGGACCACTCCGTTGGCGTGCGCGAAATCCAATCCCGCCGCGACTTGCGTCAGTACGTGGAGCACCCGCCGCAGGTCCGGGTACCGATGCGGTGAACGCACCAATGTCGAACCCGTCGCGCCCGCCACGTACTCGTGTGCCGACCACAGCCTGCCGTCGGTTTCCCCGTGCGTGTACATCCGCACGATGTCGGGGTGTCGCAACGCCGACAAGATGTCGAACTCGTGCACGAATCGGGCGCGCGCCTCGGGTGACCGACTGTCCTCGGGCCCCAAGATCTTCAAGGACACCGGGCGTGACCACTCCGGATCCTCGGCCAGGTACACGTGGCTGCTGCCACCGTGTCCCAGCGGGGCCCGCACGACGAAGCCCGCGAACTGGTCACCTGGTTCTAGCAGCACCGCCTCACCATAGTGCGACGACCCCAGCCGCACGCCGGTGTTTGCCTTCGGTGTGCCCAACGGCACTGCGCCCGCCCGGTAAGCGCGATGATGCCCGCCGACGCGCGGCCTGCGGGACGCGAGACTGCTCCCGCCGGCCCGAAGGTCGCGCCACGACACATCAGGCCGACGGGCAGCACGGCGGTGGGTCAGACGAGGGTGATCTTGAGGGTGTAACCGGCCGCCGAGCCGTCGGCGGAGGTGACGAGGATCTGGTAGTCGTTGCCGTCGGCGACGAGATCGGCGTGCGGTGCCTCGTTGGCGACCTGCGGCCCGATCAGCGGGGCCACCGAGACGCGGGCATTGCCCGCGACGTCGAAGCTCAGGCGCTGCCCCGGCGCGGTGGCGATGGAGTAGCTGTCGGCCTTGCCCTGCCCGACGTTGCCGCTGATCTCGGCGCTGTTCTGGCCGGGAGCGATCTGCAGGCGTTGCACGACGCCGGGAACCGAAGGAATACCGGGCGCGGCCTGGGCGGTCGCCGCCCCTCCGGCCGCGGTGAAGCTGACGACGGCGAGCACCGCGGGCACGGTACCCACCAACGAACGAATCAGTCGAGAAGCGGTCATGGGCACCATCTTTCCTCAGCGCGGGTGCGAGATCTCATGCGGCTGCGGTAAACCGATGGCTACGCCTGGGGATCGCGCGTGATCACCGCACAGACGAAGGCGCCCCAGTGACCGATCACGGATGGAAACACCGGCAATGAACGGGAGATGTCGGTGCCTCATGCCACACTGGCGGTGTAGTCACCTGGCCAGAGGAGAACGAATTGGCCGACATTGATGACCGCCCCGTGGTGCGACTGGTCGCGCATTGCCGTCGCTGTCACGGTTGGCTGCTGTCGCCACAATCGGTCGCACAAGGAATCGGCCCGACCTGTGCGATACGTGAGCGCGCGGAGCTGCGCGCCCAATCTACCCGAGAGCTCACTCTTTTCGATGTCGCGGCGTAGCCGGGGTTCGGTGCGTTGTCCGGCCGACCCGGAGATGCTGACCGGGCCGTCCCGCATCGAGTCCATAGCCGAGCTGTGGCATGGGGAGCGAGACGGCCCGGCGGGCCGATGCGTTCAGGTCGTCGCGATCAGAATCTGTTCCGATTCGGCCGGTCGCAGCCCGTCGGTCCGGTCGGCGAAGTAGCGGCCGGTCAGCTCCGCGGCGGGGACGTGACGGGTGGCGGCGAATCCCGCGTCTTCGGCCAGCCGCACCATTTCCTCGGGACGGAAGAAACTGATGAACGGCGTGCCGGATCGGCGGGCGCCCTCCTCGGCGAATCCGCGCATGACCTGTTCATCGGCGTCGACGAGTTCGAGCGGCAGCAGGAAGGTCGTGACCAGAGCGGAGCCCGGCGAGAGCGCCGAAAGTTGCCGCAGAGTAGCGATATTCGCCTCGCGGGTCAGGTACATCGATACACCGGTGGAGGCGACGAGCGCCGGACGGGCGGGGTCGAAACCGGCCTCGAGGAGCCGCTGCCACCACGCGTCCACTTCGAAATCGACCGGAACCAGCCGCAACCACGGCGGGATGTCGAAGCCGAGTTCGCTGAGGCGCTGCCGTTTCCATGCCTGCGGTCCGGGTTGATCGACCTCGAAGACGGTGAACCGTGCGGCCAGCTCCGGTCTGCGCTGGGCGAAGGTGTCCAGTCCCGCGCCGAGTACCACGTACTGATCCACGCCGCGCTCGGCCTGCTCGGCCAGCAGATCCTCTACGAAACGAGCCCGCGACACGATGCCCGCGCGCATCGGCGCGGTGGACCGCGGATCCATGTCCGGGCGGTCCCGCCAGCCGTCCTCGGGCGCGGCCAGGCGTAGGCCGACGCGGTCGTCGAACACGTGCGGTGCCTGGTCGTGCAGCGCGTGCACGGCTCGCCACAGCGCTACCCGGACCGCGGTGCTGTCCGGCGCGATCGTCTCGGGTGTCATTCGGCTCACTCCTCTCCCGGGGCCTGCAGGCTCCATACCCGCCCGTCCGGGTCGTGGACGGTCATCTCCCTCGTCCCGTAATGGGTCGGCTCGAAGTCGGTGCGGATCTCGACACCGTCACCCGGACGTACCTCTGGGCTCGCCACCTTCAGCACCAACCGGGTGCTCGTCTGCTGTGTCGGCGGCACCTCGGCCACGAAGACGTAAGCTCCCTCGCCGTTGCGGAACTGGCCGGAGTTGTGATCGGTCTCGAAGTCGACCGTGAAGCCCAGCCCTTGCAGGAATTTCGCCATCCGGCCCCAGTTGTGGGTCTCCAGGAACACGGCCTCGATGCCATCGGTGGTCATTGTCGATCCTCTCCTTCGTCGTCGAGGTAGGCGCGCAGCGCGGCGGTGACCAGCGCCGACAACGACATCTCCGACTCGATCGCCCGATACTTGACCTGCTTGATCAGCTCGATCGGCAGGTAGACGTTGAACTGCTTCACTTCCTCGGCCACGAGGCAATGCTAGCAAACTAGCATGCTAAGGGACAGGGTTCCAGCATCGCCCGTCGATCGGGTCATCGAACCCGAGTTCGAGCACGACGCCGGTCGCTGTGGTTAAGATGAGCGACGCTCATTTTCCGTGGACGGGCGGGAGGAAGTCATGCCGCCGAAGGCTGTCGGTCAACGTCGTCGCCCCGCGCAGGCGCGGGCCAAAGCGACCAGGGAGCACATCCTGGACACAGCGGCGCGGCTGTTCGGTGAGCGCGGTATCGCCAATACCTCCACGAACAAGATCGCGGCGGAAGCGGGCGTGAGCATCGGCACGGTCTACCGGTACTTCGCCGATCGCGGTGTCCTGGTCGAAGAACTGCTCGAGCGGTTGCTCGAAACGGTGGAGCGGCGTTTCACCCAGCGCGTCTTCGACTTGTCGGGAAAAACGATGCATCAGGTCGCCGCCGACATCCTGGGCGTGATCACCGAAGAGCTGGTGGCCAATGCGAAGTTGGTGCGCGCGCTCGTCGCAGGCGTGCAGTTCTACAGCAGTGGCATTCCCGAGTTCGAACCGCGGCTGCGCCTGCTGGTGAAAGTGATGCTGATCCAAGTGCTCGGTCCGGGCGACGATCACGAGTACGACGTGATGACCTTCGTCGTGATCAATACCGGTTTCGCGGCTGTTTTGCGCGCGTCCGCCCTGGAGGTCGACGACCCCGCGCGGGCGGAGGCGATCGACATGACAGCGCGGATGATCGGCGCCTGGGCCGAAGCCGAGGCGGCGGCGCGCGCCGCCGTTTGAGCAGCTGTGGCGCTCTGCGCAAAAAAGTGAGCACCTGACCATGTATGTGGTGCGCATGAGCTTCCCAAATCGGGCTTTCCTTCATGATCTTTGCTGGTCAGAGCTTATTTTTCCGTTACTTCCCCAGTCGCCGGAAGCGGAGTAGCAGCTGAGTCGGCCTGCGGTTTACCGTTTTTCCACGGACCGAACGGCAGATAGTGCCGCGGACACCGCGAGGTAGTCACGGTCGCCGATCGAGCGCGAACCCGACGCTCCCTCGGTTCCACGGCGACAAGGAGGTCACCAGTGACGATCGAGAGCATCGCCCACGTCGAATCCAACAAGGCGCGGCGCGTCACGCCGCATACACCGAAAACCCACCGGGCCGCCGCGAAGGTCGTCGCGCACCTCATCGATTCCGCCGCGTTGCCCGGCGGCACGGCCGAGGCGGAAGCCGCTGCCGTGGTTCGGATGTGCTTGGAGTGGTCCGTCCAGCGATTGAACGGGCAGGAATCGACCGGACGAACCGACATTCTGCAGACAGCGGCGGCGGGATGGGCCAGGAAGGGGATCCCGATCGACGGCATCCTCCATGCGATCCACGCCGGGTTCAAATTCGGATTGGGCATGCTGTTCGCCGACGAAGACGGCCGCGCCGACCTCATCGCGGGCGCCGCCGTCACGCTCGAGCTCTTGAACCTGATCACCGCGACGGTCAGTAAAGCGTATGTGCGAGAGTGCAAAGCCGTGGCGGCCGAGGACCACGCCGCGACGCACACCTTGACTTCGGCGCTGCTCGGCGGGCACGCGTCCTCGATGATGGCTCGCGAATGCGGAATACCGGTCGCCGACGAGTATTTCGTGCTCGCGGTCGCGGTGCCCGCGCATCCCGACGAAAGCCTTCCCCAGCTCGACAGCCGAGTCGTCGCCCGGCGTAAGCTGCGCCGCCTGCAGTCCGGCCTCGCCGACCTGTTCGACGGCCGGGCGCTGTCGCTGCTGTCGGTCGACGGAGGAACGATCCTCATTCCCACCACCCAGCTCAACGCCCTCGATCTCGACAGCGTGGTCGACAAGCTGTCCGCGGCGGCGCGCGTGCCGGTCACCGCCACCGTCGTGACCGCCGGTCCCCGACAGGTCTCCGTCGCCGCTGCCCAAGCCCATGAGTTGCTCGACACCGTAGAGCAACTCGGACGCGAACCCGGATTGTACAGATTCACCGAACTGGCGCTGCAATATCAGCTCACCCGGCCCGGCATCGGCCGCGATGTACTCGGCACCCGGGTCGCGCCGCTGATGGAACATCCGGACCTGTTGGAGACGCTGCGGATCCACATCGACAACGACCTCAACCGCCAGCGCACAGCGCGGCAACTCCATGTGCATCCGAACACCGTCGATTACCGGCTGCGCCGAATCGCGCAGCTCACCGGACTCGATCCCGCCGACGCCAGGGGACTGTGGTACCTGCGTTCAGCGCTGATCGTCTGGACCGACGACGGCACCCGGCGGCTCCCCGCCGATGCCAGGCGAATGGCCGACTCGCGGTAGTCCGCATGCCGCCTCGCCCCTCGACAATCCGCGATGGAGGTGCGAAGAATATCCGGACGCGCGACGCACGCGCGGATGCTCATGGAGGTGCGTGTCGTGGCCGATCGAGTGCCCGGAGGACGTCTGGTCAGGAGCGGTCGGTTGGGCAGACTGGCCGCAGGCCAAGCCGTGCGTGGGGTCGGAGCCCGGTTGTCGATGATCGGCCGGACCGAAGAGGCCCGGCGCGTACTCGCCGAACGTTCCACACTCGCGACCGCGCAGCAGGTTGTCACGGTGCTCGGCAGCATGAAAGGCGCGGCGATGAAGCTGGGCCAGATGCTGTCGGTCCTCGATGTCGACCTCGTTCCGGAATCGCATCGCGAGCTCTTTCGGACCAAGCTGGCCGAACTCCGCGATCAGGCGCCGGCCGTGCCGTTCGCGGAGATGCTGAAAGTCATCGAGGACGATCTCGGGCCGCCTGCGCGCGTATTCGCCGACTTCGACGAGACACCGATCGCCGCGGCATCGATCGGCCAGGTCTATCGGGCACGACTGCACGACGGGCGCACCGTCGCGGTCAAGGTGCAATATCCCGGCATCGATCGAGCCGTCCACGCGGACATGCGCAATCTCGAGATGCTCAGCAAGCTGTGGAAGTCCATGTTGCCCAGCGCCGCCGACAATGCCGTGCTGGACGAGATCTCGCGCAATATCGGTAACGAACTCGACTATCCGCGGGAAGCCAGGACCCAGCATCGGGTCGCGATGCGTTATCGGGGGCATCCTTTCATCACGGTTCCCGACAGTATCGAAGAGTACTGCGCGCGCAGAGTTCTCGTAACCGAGTTCGTCGAAGGCGGCACTTTTCAGCAGATCCGGACGCTGCCCGACACCGAGCGTGACCGGCTCGGTGAGTTGATCTACCGCTTCTATATCAGTTCGCTGTTCTGCGACAACGAATTCTGCGGTGATCCGCATCCGGGAAATATCCTGTTGGCGGCCGACGGCAGGCTCGCGTTCGTCGATTTCGGACTCTACGACCGGATGGACCCCCTGCATGTCGACTTCGAACGCGCATGTCTGCGTGCGGCCGGGGAGTACCGCGCCCGAGACCTCTACGAGGCCTGGGTCGGGCGCGGCATCATCGACCCGGATGTGGAGGTCACTGCGGAGGAATGCTTGGAATACGTATGGGCCGCGACGGGATGGCATTTGCTCGACGAGCGAATAACGATCACCCCCGAGGTCGCGACCGGTGCGGTGATTCTGGCTGTCGACCCTCGTGCCGCCCAGTTCAAAGGCATGCGGCAGCAGTTGCTTCCGCCCGAGCATGTGTTCTCGCGACGCGCGGATCTGTTCACCTTCGCCGTGCTCGGTCAGTTGCGGGCCACCAACAATTGGCATCGGCTCGCGCGTGAGTGGCTCTATCAGGAGGCCCCCGTCACCGAGATCGGGCAGGCCATCGCAAAATGGCGGGCCGACTTGTGACGGACCCCGCAATCCACTGATGCGCTGAATCCGGTGACCGACTCCGACGCCTTGCGCTTCGGATTTCGGTCCGGAAACGGGACTGCGTGACCGCGGTATCTCGTCGGCGGCCCATGCCATGTGGCCGATCTCGGTTTCTCTCGTTCTGTGGCCGCTCATATAGGTAGCCGCAACTTCGCAGTGAGCCGCCCAGAATCCGTTGCTGACCAGCATTTTTCGCCGAATTCCGTCCTATCGTTGCTGCCGTTCGACATTGCGAGGCGCGCCTGCCGGCAAGGACAACCATGCCGAAATACGGAAAGGCATTCGATGAGATCAAGCGTCAGTCGGCGAATATTGCGCACCGCCGTATTCACCGTAACCGCGACCATGACGATGGGGTTGAGCGTGCTGACCGTGCACGCGGCCCCGGAGACGGGTCCGACGGAGCAGCAGTTGGCCGATTACATCGCGGCGGGCCGTAAGGCAGCGCCGGTTGCGGATTCGGGGAGCGCGGGGTCGGGGTCGGCGTGTACGTCGGGGAGTGGTGCGGGTTCCGGGAATGGATCCGGTGACTGCTACGGGGGTTCGGGCAGTAGTTCCGGGTCGTCGGGTGGCTATGCCAGTGACACCGTGGGATTCGGTCCGCCGATGACGTCGTGGTTGGCGGCGTTCGGGTACGGATTGACTCATCCGGATGTCGCGCCGCCGGGAGCGAACGACTGGAACTGCAAGCCGACGGCGGAGCATCCGCGTCCGGTGGTGTTGGTGCACGGGACGTGGATGAACGCCTACAACGGATTCGCGTTCATGGGGCAGCCGATCAAGGATGCGGGGTTCTGCACGTTCACGTTCAACTATGGACGGTCGAATCTGTTGGAGGGTGGCGGTCTGGGGTCGGTGTTGCCGGGGGTGATGGGCACCGGTTACATCCAGGATTCGGCCAAGCAGTTGGCAGTCTTCGTGGATCGCGTGCTGGCGGCGACGGGGGCCTCGGAGGTGGATCTCGTGGCGCATTCCCAGGGTGGGTCGATGTCGAACTGGTACACGAAGTTCGAAGGCGGCGCGGCGAAGGTGAAGAACTTGGTCACTTTCGGTGCGACGCATCATGGGACGAGTCTCGACGGGATCGGCGCGCTGGGGCGGGCGATCAACAACTTCGGAATCGACGTGCTGGGTTTCATCGAGATTTTCGTGGGGCATGCGGGAATTCAGCAGACGATCGGTTCCGACTTCGTCAACAAGCTGAACGAGCACGGTGACACGATCGCGGGGGTGGACTACACCGTGGTCGGTACCCGGTATGACGAGATCACCAATCCGTATGACCTGACGTTCCTGAAGGCGGCGCCGGGGGTGTCGGTGCAGAACATCACGTTGCAGGACGGGTGTGAGCAGGATGTGTCGGATCATCTGACGATGATGTATTCGCCGCGAGCGTTGTCGATCGCGTTGCGGGCATTGGACCCGGTGGGTCATCCGAATCTGGAGTGCACGTTCAACCCGTGGCTGCTGGGCGGGGGAGGCTCGCTGTAATCACCGCGGCGAAGTGCCCATCGAGCGACCTGGATCCTCGCTCGATGGGCACACCCATGCGGTCAGTGAGCATGTCCGGCGAGCACCGGCCGACCGACCGGCTCAGACCGCCGCCTCCCAGGCGAACCCGTCCGGGTCCACGAAAGGGCCGATATTGCCGCGGATGGCGATCCGGTGCGACCCGGTGCCTTCCGGTGCGATGCCGGCGTCCTTGGCAGCGGCACGGCGCCCGTAGAGCGCCAGTTTGACCGACGCGGCCGGGGTGGCGAACTCCACGTACTTGCTGCCGAAGCTCTTCGCCACAGCCAGGCCGTGGTCGATGTAGAACTGCTTGGTCGCCTTGACGTCGTCGACCCCGAGGAGCACGACGAAATCATCGACTTCCCGGGTGGCCGGGCCGGTGTCCTTCTTCGATGACGTCGCCACCTTCCAGAGCGCGCCGTCCGGCGCCTGGACGACACCGCCGTAGCCCCAGAAGCTCTTCTTGACGGGCTTGAGCGTCGTCGCACCTGCGTCGACAGCGGTACCGACGAGGCTGTCGACGGTGCTCGGCTGAGACACCACCAGCGACAGCACATAGCCGCGGAAACCGCTGGTCGGAGCGTCGGAGGCGCGGAAGCGCAACTTGCCGCCGAGTCCGAACGCGGCGGCGTAGAAAGCCTCGGCAGCGCCCGGATCGGGCACCTCGAGCACGACGGAATCGATTGCGGCCTGATCAGTGGTGAGGTTCATGGCACCAACGCTAGGCGGCGCGCGGCGAGCGCCGCTTCTCGATTCCTGACCGGTCGGTTCCGGCGGCCCGAGATCCCGCCCGAGACCGTCCGGCGGATGTGCCACAGCTACCTGGCGGCCGCGGTGATCAGCCGCTGAATCCCTCGTCGGACCCGAGGCGGCCGTCGGGGGCGCAAGGCGCGCCTGGTCGCCAGCTGCGGCGGGGCGCGGGGATCGGCTTGCTCACGTACGCCATGGGTGTTTACTGAAGGAGCGGTCGGTTCGCCCACCCTTCGATGGCGGTTCGAGGTGCGTATGCCGGTATGGCGGATTCGCGAGTTTCGTGACGCTGATCTGGATCAGGCGATCCAGATCTGGGAGCAGAGCCGTATGGACACCGCGGGTGAGCCGGTGTTCGCGTTGGCGGAGGTGCTTGCGTCCGCGCGGGCGGGGCAGCCGGCGGTGGTGGCCGAGGTCGGCGAAGAGATGGTGGGTATGGCCGTCGCGCAGGTCCAAGGTGAGCGGGCGTGGGTGTTGCTGGTGGCGCTCGGTGCGCAGTGGCGGCGGCGCGGTATCGGCAGTGCGTTGCTGACCGAACTGGAGAGGCGGCTGCGGGCGGATGGGGTGCGGCGGATCTGCACGCTCGTTCCCGAGGGCGCCACCGGGTCGGTCGCGTTCGAGAATTCCGGCTATCTGCGCAGGACGGGTTTGGTCTTCTACGAGCTGGTCGAACCGTTGGCGCCCGCGCAGTCCAGTCTGCTGAGCGAGTTGGGCGGTCGGCTGTTGCCACCGGGGTTGTGGGAGTCGATGGCGGGCATGGACCGAGAGAAAGAGGTCATCGAGCGGCGGATCGTGTTGCCGTTGGCGCGCCCGGATGTCGCGGAACGTTATCGGGTCAGGCCACCCAAGAGCGTGATCTTGTTCGGACCGCCGGGTACCGGCAAGACCAGTTTCGCGAAAGCGGTCGCTTCACGGCTGGGTTGGCCGTTCGTGGAGTTGTTCCCGTCTCGGCTGGCCGCGACGGCCAGCGGTGGTCTCGCGGCCTCGCTGCGTGAGGTGTTCGCGGATTTGAGCGACCTCGATGAACTGCTGTTGTTCATCGATGAGGTCGAGGAGATCGCCGGTGCGCGCGAGGGGACGGCGACCAGCCCGGCGCACGGGGTGACGAACGAGTTGCTGAAGCTGATCCCGGTTTTCCGGGAGGACTACAGCCGGTTGCTGATCTGCGCGACCAACTCGGTCCGGACTCTGGATTCGGCATTCCTGCGGCCGGGCCGCTTCGACTACGTGATACCGGTCGGCCCGCCCGACGAGCCTGCCCGCAAGGCGATCTGGCGGCGCTACCTGGGTCCGGCAGCCGAGACCATCGATCTCGCACGCCTGGTCCGCGCGACAGTCCACTTCACTCCCGCGGACATCGAGTTCGCCGCGCGTGCCGGTGCGCAGTCGGCGTTCGAACGCGCGGTCCGCGAGGAAACGAGCGAACCCGCCGACGTCGAGGACTATCTGGCCGCCGTCGCCAACACTCGCCTGACGCTGACACCGGAAATCCTGACAGCGTTCGAGCAGGACCAGGCCGACTACACCCGACTATGAGATTCGGCCACATTTGAGGCGTGCTTGCGGAGATTCAGGACTCGATACCGAGGAGTGGTCCGCAGCCTGTGGTGGACGCCTTCGCCGATCACCTCTCCGAGGCCCGCCGAAGGGAGTGCGACTCCATCAACAGTTCATAAGATCTGCGGCGGTCGCTCGGGTCGTACAGGTCGGTCTTGATCAACAACTCGTCGGCACCGGTGGCATCGACCAGCGCTTGCAACTGCGGTAGCACCGTGGCGGCGCACCCGACGAACACACCGGTCAGCTTGTCATCGGTGTTCCGACTATCCATATACCCGTGTGCTTCAGCGGTTTGCGGGCTGGGCAGTTGTATCGGTCGGCCCTGCCGTCGCCGGGCGACCTTCATTCTCAGCGATCCGGCCAGCCACTGGGCTTGCTCGTCGCTGTCGGCGACGATAACCGCCACACTGATGACGATGCGCGGAGCGGGGCACAGCGATGACGGCTGGAACGTTTGCAAGTAGCTTCGGACCGCATCAATCGTGCTCGAGGGTTTCAGATGGTGGGCGGCGGCGAACGGGAGCGCGAGGCTCCCAGCGATTCGGGCGGTATGGTCGCCGCTGCCGAGCATCCAGATTTCAGGCCTATTGCCCACGGCAGGCACAGCCGCCACGCGGCCACCGGCTCTATCCACCTCGAACAGCGCGAGCAGTTCTCGAACCTGATCTTCGAACGATTCGGCGGTGCGGTCGTGCTCGCTGCGCACGAGGTCGGTGATCTCGCGAGGTCCGCCGAGGGCTCGTCCGAGTCCGAGATCGATTCGCCCCGGGTGAAAAGCCTCCAAGGTGCCGAACTGTTCGGCGACCACGATCGGAGCGTGATTCGGCAACATCACCCCGCCGGCGCCGACCCGAATCCGCCGCGTCACCGAGGCCACGCGTTCGACAACGACTGCCGGTGCCGCGCAAGCCACACCCGCCATCCCGTGGTGCTCGGGCACCCAGTACCGGTAGTAACCGAGATCGTCGACGAGCTGTGCCAGCTCAACGCTATTGCGCAGCGCCATCCTCGCGTTCGATCCCTGCGTGACAGGAGCCGTGTCCAGAACCGAGATACGAACCTCACGACGGTCTTCGACCATTCAGAGCACCTTTCCGCAGCGACATCCCGCGCTTGCTCGGCTCCCGCCGGCCGTTGAGCATCCGTCGTGCTCGATGCCGCGACGGTATCCGAGCTGACGCTGTGGATATCGTTGCACTGCCTCTTGCAGTCGCACCGGGCCGCAGCGTCCCCTCCCACGAATGCGGGTTCTCGGAGAGGCCAGCGGCCGCGGTAGTTCCTCCCGGTCAGGAACCCCCGAACTCGCGTATGGAATCGCGGTCGGGGTTCCGTCGCGGGCTCTCGACAGTTCACCCGATAGGGGCGGCGACGAGTGTGCGGAGGGTCATCGGCTCGGCGAGCACGAGTTCGAGCACCTGCTCCACATGTCGGAAGTGCGCTGTCGTGAAGTGGTCGGCGAGAGACTGAGCGCTGGTCCACTCCTCGACGATCACCATCCGGCCGACGTGGTTCGGGTCGAGGTAGGGCCGGTAGGCCAGGCAGCCTGGCTCCTCCAGCGAAGGCTCGATCATCGCTTCCAGCGCGGTGCGAAGCCGATCCTCCTGTCCAGGCGCGGCCAGGCACTCGGCGATGACGGTGAGCGACATGTGATCTCCTGTGCGGTAGAGGTTCTCACGGCTGAGTGGGACCGGCGCCCGCGCCGGAGGCGGTGATCGCCGCGGCGATCTCGGCCAGGTCCGACGGCGTCAACGCCACCGAGTCCGCGCCGATCCAGCCGTCGACCTGGTCGGACTTGCGCGCACCGACGATGGCTCCGGTGATACCGGGCCAGGCAAGCACCCAGGCGATGGCCACCTCGGCGACGGTCACGCCGTGTCGTGCGGCGATGGGGCGCAGCGCGTCCGCCAACTGGAGGTTGGCGGTCAGGCCGGTGGTGAAGTCGTGGTGGGCGGTCCGCCAGTCCTCTGCGGGCAGGCCGGCCACACGCTCGGCGGAAAAGGCCCCGGTCAGCAGGCCGGACTGCAACGGCGAGTAGACGATCACGCCGGTTTCGTGGGCGTGTGCCCAAGCGATCTCGGCGGCGGACGACCGGTTGATCGCCGAGAACGGCGGCTGGATGACGTCGACGTGAGCGATCCGCTCGGCGGCCTCGAGCAGGTCGGGCGTGTGGTTCGACAATCCGATCGCCCGAACCTTGCCCTCGGCCTTCAGGTCGGCCATGACCTGCCAGTACTCCTCCAAGGGGGTGGCGTTGGGCGACACCGCCCCGAAGCCGCCGCCGGCGTACTCCAGCGATTCGCCGGTGTCGGGATAGTGCACCTGGTACAGGTCGATGTGGTCGACCCCCAGCCGCCGCAGGGAGTCTTCGACCTCGCGGCGCACGCTCGCGGGTTTCATGATCCGCCGAGGCGCGGCCGATGGGTTCTCCGGGTCCCAGACCAGGCCGACCTTGGTGAAGATGTACGGGCGGTCGGCCTGCGGCAGGCCGGAGATGGCCTTGCCGACCAGTTCCTCCGAATGGCCCAGGCCGTACACGGCGGCGGTATCGATCCAGTTGACGCCCGCGTCGAGCGCGTGGCGGATCGCGGCGACCGATTCGGCGTCGTCCGTGGCGCCCCAGCTGAAGGTCCAGCCCGATCCTGAAACGGCCCACGAACCGAAGCCGAGCCGGGTGATGTCCATACCGGTGGTGCCGAGGGGGACGGCGGTCAGGGTGGTCATTGCGCAGTGCTCTTTTCTTGTCGGCGTTCGTTTTCGGTGCCTCCAACCTTGGCGGCCGCGTCCCGGGCTACCCAGTGCCAGCTGGAGCCTGGGCACCGCATGACCAGGCTCGCGTCCGGCAGGCGCGGGGATACTGGCCGCATGCCATTGGACAGACGGGCGGAACTAGGCGAATTCCTGCGCTCCCGGCGGGCCCGCTTGCGGCCCGAGGAACTCGGCCTGCCGGACTACGGCGGTCGCCGCCGCGTTCCCGGGCTGCGCCGGGAGGAACTCGCGCAGCTCGCCGGGGTGAGCGTCGACCACTACGTGCGGCTGGAACAGGGGCGCACCCTGCACTTTTCCGAAGCGGTACTGGATGCGGTCGCCCGGGCGCTGCGCCTGAACGATGTCGAGCGGCAACACCTCTACCGGCTCGCACGACCTTGGTCGGAAGGCGACCGCGCGGATGCGCCGCAGCGGGTCCGGCCGGGGTTGCGGCGGCTGCTGGACTCGGCCGCCGACGTGCCCGCGTACATCGTCGGCCGCAACACCGATGTCCTGGCCTGGAACCGACTCGCCGCCGCGCTGATCACGGACTTCGGCGCACTGCCACCCGCACAGCGGAACCTGGCCCGCCTCGTCTTCCTGGACGAAGGCATGCGCAGCCTCTACGCCGACTGGCCGGAGAAGACCCGCGACGTGGCCGCCTACCTCCGACTCGACGCCGGGCGGCACCCGGACGACCCGGAAACGGCGGCGTTGCTCGACGAGCTTGCCGCGAGCAGCGCGGAATTCCGGAAAGCGTGGGCAGAGCACCAGATCAAGGACAAGACCCACGGCCGGTACGTCTACCGGCACCCGGTGGTCGGCGAACTGGACCTCGGCTTCGAAACCCTGCGCTTCCCGGACGATCCGGACCAAGCGCTGATCGCGCACACGGTCGAAGACGGGTCGGCCTCGCAAACCGCCTTGCGGTTACTGGCGAGCTGGGCTGAGGAAACGCGGCCGGTGAGTTGAGACCACTCTTGCCATCGCGAGTTCCCCTCGTCGAGCAGCGCGCCACCACCGCCGTCCGGAGTCGATGGCACGCCGGATCTTGCGCACAGTGGGTATCTGTGTGAGCAGGTGTTGCTGATATCGCCACGGCATTTGTGGCCCGTGCCGAGCCGCCATCGCATAGGCGAGTTGCACGGGGCTGCGGTCGAGATACCGGTCAGCGTGTTGGAACCAGATCATGCTGGTGCGGGCGGCCGCCTGGATCGGGCGTAGCGCAGCGCGGCGCTGCGCATCGTAGTTCTCCAGCGCGTCGGTGAGCTCGGCATGCTCGTACAGGTTCTGTGCGAGCACGACGGCGTCGACAATTGCCAACCGGGTGCCGGAACCGATGGTGAAGTGCGTCGTGTGCGCTGCGTCGCCGAGCAGCACCACGTTGTCGTGATACCAGATCTTGTTGGTCACCTCGAGAAAGCGGCTCCACCTCGCCGCTTCGCCTCGTGTGGTGCTGAGCAAGGAGTGATCGTCGAGAGTGCGCGTGAATATGTTCTCCAAAACGCGCAAGTTCTCCAGACTGTCCTGGGAATCGAATCCCAGTCCACGCCAAGTCTGCGGTTGGCACTCGACGATGCAGGTGCTGATTTTCCCGGCAATCGACGGGTAGGCATGGAACCAGATCCATCCGGCCGAGGTGTGTTCGAAGGCGAAGGTGAATCGGGTGAAGACCTTGTCCGTACCGAGCCAGACATATCGATTCTCGCCGAGTGTGACGGACGTGCCGAAACGATCGTCAACCAGCCGCCGTACCCGGCTGTTCGCGCCGTCGGAGGCGACGATGAGATCGGTGTCGCCGAAGCCGGACAGATCGTGCACCTCTCGCCCATGCTGGACATCGACGCCCAGGTCGCTCGCCCGCCGGGAAAGTACGTCCAGCAATGCCGCGCGCCCCATGCTGAACCCGTAGCCCCCGAAATACGCGGCTCGGTCGTCACGCACATGAATTTCCTGCTCACGCCATAGGACCGACCCGGCCCGCACCGCCTGGGCGCTGTCGGGGTCATTCCGATACAGAATGTCGAGCAGGTCGTCCCAATACACGACGCCCCAGCCATAGGTGGACCCAGCGGGATCGCGGTCGATCACCGTGATGTCATGAGCCGGGTCGCGCCGCTTCATCGAAATCGCGAAGTACAGTCCGGCCGGCCCGCCACCGACGCACACGATCTTCATTTCGTCACCAGCTCCAGCCCGGTCGGTCGAACTCGGCTTCAGATGAGCCCTGCTCGATGCGACCGAGCCCGGCACGCTGTACGTGTCCGGGCTCGGTCACCGGCGCTAGAAGCTGCCCCAGCCACCCCAGCCGGGGTTCCACCACCCCCAGCCACCGTTACCCCAGCCACCGCCCCAACCCCAACCCCAACCGCCGCGGCCCCAGCCGCCACCGCCCCACCCCCAGCCGCCGCGGCCCCAGCCGCCGCCGCCCCAACCCCAGCCGCCGCCGTGACCCCAACCAGGGCTGTCGACGAGCTGGGTCGCAGACGTGGGCGTCGTTGCGCGGGCGGTAGGCGCTTGCGCCGCGGCTGCGACGACCGGAACTGCGGCAACTGCGGCTATACCGGCGGCGGCCGCTAACCGGGCGAACTTTGTATGTGAATTCTTTCTGTCGAACATGATAGGGCTCCAGGGACAGTCCCGACCTGCCCGAATTGTACGCGTTTTCGCGGAATTGTAGAAGTTTCCGTGTTGCCCAATTTATAATGCTCGCCGCATTCCCTACCGTTTCCTGATCCGAGGATGCCCGCGTGCCCTGTGGAGGGGGAATCGTCAGTAAGGCCGGTGTATTCGGTGGCCGGGATCGATGAGGATCTTGCCTTCGATCCGGCCGGCGGCCAGCTGGTCCAGTGCGTCGTCCAGCTCGGCGAGCGCTATCGGGGGTCGGGCGAATTCGTTGCCCAGTTCCGGGGTGGCGGTGAGGATGTCCAATGCCGCCGGAAGGTCGGTGTCGCAGATGTGGGCCAAGGTCGTGTCGAGGGTGATCTCGCGGAAGATCATCGAGTGCAGGTCGAGTGTGGGATGTTGTTTCGGGATGCCGACGGCTTGGACTCGACCGCCGTCGGCGACCATGTCGAGGGCGGCGGCCAGTTGGCCCGGCGCGCCACTGGCTTCGATCACCACATCGGGCTTGCGGCCGCCGAGCGCGTCGCGGACGTCGGCGCTCAGCGCTGAGGAGGGCGCCAGGGTTCGGGCGGCGCCGAGCCGTCTGGCGCGTTCGAGGCGGGCGCCGGGGAAGTCGATGACGGTGATGTCGTAGTCGCCGAGATGTTTCAGGCCGGCCAGGACGAACGAGCCGATCGCTCCGGCGCCGATGACCACGACATGGTCGCCGTCGCGTACCCCGGCTCGGCGGGCGGCGTGGATGCCGACGGCCAAGGGCTGCGCGAGTGCGGCGTGGTCGAGGGGGAGGCCGGGCGGCAGTCGGCGCAATGTTCGCACCGGAACGGCGACGTATTCGGCCATGCCGCCGTCGAGGTCGAGCCCGAGGGTCTGGTATCGCGCGCACCGGTTGGTGCGGCCTTCGTGGCAGCGTCGGCAGGTGCCGCACCAGATCCCGGCTCCGCTGGCCACGAGTGTGCCGGAGGCGAGGTCTGTTCCGGTGTCGACTTCCACGATCTCGCCGACGAATTCGTGCCCGGGAATGATCGGGCCGAGGTGGCGGCTGTGGGGGTGACGGTGGTGGACGGGAAAGATCTTCGGCCCGGCTGTCCACTCGGCGGCGTCGGTTCCGCAGATGCCCGAGCGCAGCACACGCACCAGCGCTTCGGTCGCGCCCGGGGTGGGGATGGCGACGTGTCGCAGACGGATATCGCGGGCGCCGTGGTAGACGGCGGCTTGCATCGTCGATGGCACAGAAGGTCCTCTAGGTCGGGGCGTGTTGCCGGACAGCGCCGTCGGGCCGGTCGTATGACGAGCGGCCCGCGGCGTTTCATACGGTGACGGGTGCGTCGTCGCGAGGGTCGGTCATCGGTCGGATGACGACCGTGTCGTCGGTGGCGCCGGAACGGGGCAGCAGCAGGGCGACGACGGCGGCGAGTCCGAAGAAGCAGGCACACAGGATGAGTCCGCCGCTGAAACCGATGTCGGCGGCCAGTCCGGCCAAGGCGAACGGCGCGAGCGCGGAGATGCCGCGGCCGACGTTGAAGCAGAATCCGGCTCCGGTGGCGCGGGCTCGGGTGGGGAACAGTTCACCGAGGTAGGAGCCGAACAGGCCGAAGAAGGCGGTGAACGCGCCGAACAGCGGTCCCAGCCACAGCAGACTGGTTTGGTGGGTGGTCACCGCGTAGATCGGCAGTGTCAGCGAGACCCCGGCCAGGGTCAGGATGATGGTCCGGTGGCGGCCGATGTGGTCTGCAAGGAACCCGAATCCGTTGTAACCGGCGAACATTCCCAGGTTCAGGATCGTCACGAAGACCGCGACCGAACTCGAGGGCAGGTCGCGTTCGGTCGTGAGGTAGGTGGGCAGCCAGGTCGTCGCGCCCCAGTAGCCGAACAGCGCGAGGGCCGCCATCAGGGTGCCGAGCAGGGTCGTGCGGCGCAGGCCGGGGCCGAGGACATCGCGCACGGAGACGACCTCGCCGGCGTTGGCGGCCTTGTGCACCGCCCAACCCGCGGATTCGGTGAAGAAGATCAGGACCACGACGACGGGGAGTGCGACCGCGGCGCCCGCCACGAGGAACATCAGTCGCCAGTCCGGCAGGAACCAGCCGGAGATGGTGGCGGCCATCGCGCCACCGGCGGGGAAGGCGCTGATGACGAAGGCGGCGGCGCGGCCTCTGCTGTGTTCGGGCCAGGTCTCCACGACGTAGGCCGAGACCACGCTCCACACCGCGCCCAGGCCGATGCCGGCGAGGAACCGCAGCAGCAGGACGGTCTCGAAGTTCGGGGCGACGGCGATCACGGCGGTGAAGACACCGAAGGTGACCAGCGACGCGATCAGTGCCTTCTTACGTCCGAAGTTGTCGGCGACGTAACCGCCCAGGACGCTGCTGACGCCGATGCCTATCAAGGTGGCGGTGGCCAGCAGTCCGCCCTGGGTGACCGACAGCCCCATTTCCTTGCGGATGGTTGGCAGGGCCATGGACAGCAGCACTATCTCGAGCGCGTCGAACAGGTAGGCGAGAAAACACCCGCCGAGCACGATCCAACGACTACGTCGCATCGCGACACCTCCAAAGTGGCCTGCCGCGGACATGACTGCGCGGCAGGGAAAATCGTGTTCGCAGGGAATGAAGCCCGCCCTGCCGGGCAGATCCGGGATCCGCGTGCGCGGACGGCGCGGTGTGCGGCCCGCGATAGCCGGCTAGGAGCCGTCGTGGGCGGCCAGGACGAGGTCGAAGTCGATGCTCGTCCAGCCGCGTTCGGAACGGGTGCCATCGGGCGTGGGGTCGACGGCGTCGTGGCTCACGACGTCGACCACAAGGTTCTGCTTCACCCCGAACACCGCGTCACTGTCCAGGTACGGGTCGCCGGCGACGAAGATGTGGGTGATCAGGGTCCGGTATCCGGGTGCGGTGACCATGAAGTGCAGGTGGGCGGGCCGCATGGGGCCGCGGGCAGTGGCCGCGAGCAGGTCGCCGACCGGGCCGTCGTGCGGGATCGGATACGGCGCGGGGAGAATCGAGCGGAAACGGTATTCGCCGTCGTGGCCGGACCGCAGCCAACCGCGACCCGCCGAGCGGCCGTCGGGATACTGGACGTCGTAGAAGCCGTCTTCGTCGGCCTCCCACACCTCGATGCGCGCACCCTCGATGGGGACGCCGGTGACCGAGCGCACCTGGCCGGACACATAGCAGGGGATTCCGGCCGCACCGCGGGCGATGTCACCGCCGAGCGGCACTTCAGGGGCTGTGTCGACGAAGAACGGGCCGAAGACTGTGGATTCGGTGGCTCCGGGTTCGCGTGGTTCGTTGATGGCGATGGTCAGCATCGACAGGCCGAGCACGTCGGAGAGCAAGATGAACTCCTGGCGGCGCTGGTCGGTGATGTGCCCGGCGCGGGTCAGGAAGCCGATGGCGACCTCCCACTCGCGTTCGCTGAGCCGCACGTCGCGGGCGAAGGCGTGCAGGTGCTCCACAAGGCTGTGCATGATCTCGCGCAGGCGGGGATCGGGGGTGGCGTCGAAGCTGGCCAGCACCTCCTCGGTGACGGCTTCCTCGCGGTCGGTGGTCAGGGTTCGGTCGATGCTCATGTGGTGTGCCTCGAAGGGTCGGATCCCGACCATGCGGCGTGCAGCAGGGCACGGAGGCCGGCAGGAGTGACGGGAGTGGGGTTGTCGGCGGGTGCGATCGCGAGGATGTCGTCGCCGACCGCGGCAATGTCGAGTTCGGTGACGCCGAGTTCGCATAATCCCTTGGGAATTTCGAGCTTCTCGCTGAGTTCGCGCAACGCGGTCACCGCGTCGGGGCGGGCGAGCGCGTTGGCGATCCGGTCTCCGGCCTGCGGCGCGTTGGGCAGGTTGTAGGCCAGCACGTACGGCAGGACGATGGCGTGTGTCTGCGCGTGGGGCAGATCGAACGCGCCACCCAGGACGTGGCAGATCTTGTGGTGCAGACCG
This sequence comes from Nocardia sp. NPDC051911, assembly GCF_040681035.1. NCBI lineage: Bacteria > Bacillati > Actinomycetota > Actinomycetes > Mycobacteriales > Nocardiaceae > Nocardia > Nocardia sp. NPDC051911. Next base: position 129,901 of record NZ_JBFAXY010000011.1, on the reverse strand, counting down.
GATCCGGCGACGGCGAACGCCGATCCTGCGAGGTAGGCGCCGAGCAGCAGTTCACCGCGTGCCGCGAGATCCGAGGGCGCGGCGTGGACGGTGGGTAATCCGTTGATCAGATGGCGAATACCTGCTTCGGCGACAGCACTCGAGATCGGGTTGCGCTGCGGCGCCCAGAACGCTTCGACGCAGTGGGCCATCGCGTTGAGACCGCTGGCGACCGAGAGGTCCACCGGGAGCGAAACAGTCAGTTCGGGGTCGTAGATCACCGTGCGGGGCAGGACCCGTTGATCGGTGCCGGTGGTCTTGCGGCCTCGATCGGTCAGCCCCCACACCGGCGTGACTTCCGAGCCCGCGTAGGTGGTGGGCACCGCGAGGATCGGCAGCCCGGTGGTCAGGGCGACGGCCTTGGCGGTTCCGGTGGTCGACCCGCCGCCGACCGACAGCACGAGATCGGCACGTTCGGCGGCGGCGCGGGCGCGTTCGGCGACCTCGGTGGGCACGTGCGGACGCACGTCGGTGAATGTCGCGATCACCCTGTCGGCGAACGGCGCGCACAACCGCGCCCCGATCACACCTTCCTGGCCGGTGCCGATGAGCAGGATCCGTTCCGCGCCGAGACGGTCGATCTCGCCGAGCAGCTGGGTGCGCGCTGCGCCCGCACCGAAGACGACGCGGCCGGGCAACCCGTCGTAGGTGAAACTCGTCATCGGCGTTCACCCGCCGGGATGACGGTGGGCTGGAATGCGAGCAACAGCCATTCGTCGTTCTCGTACACCCAGACCGCGAGTACTCGGTTGGCCAGCGTCTTGCGGACGCCGCCGGCGGTGATCTCGGCGTGCATCTCACCGGCGACGATCGCGGTGTCCGCGGCGACGACGACCCGTGTGACCGGGTGGTCGATGCGGTGGTAGCGGTAGTGACCGGTGCGGAGTTTCTCGAGGTAGCTGTCGCGGGTGTCGACCTCGGCGGTGGAATGGGTGTAGACGAGGTCGGGGTGGGCCAGCGCGGCGAAACGGTCGAACTCGCCGGTAAGGACCGCGGCGTAGCGCCGATCCTCGAGCCCCCGGATGGCGGTCTCGATGCTGGCAGCGGTCATGGTTGCGCCGGTCATGGGCGCGCTCCTGTCTGTTCGAGTTCGGCAGCGGTCGTGTGGTTCGGTTTCTCCGCGCGATCGCGCAGTGCGGTGAGTACTCGGGCCATGTCGGCCTCGGCGAGGCCGGCGTCCACGGCTTTGTCGAGGACGGACAGCGCCGCTTCAGAGCCGGGCAGGTCGAGCCCGTGCCGGTGGGCGAGGTCCAGGGCCAGACCGAGGTCTTTGCGGATGAGGGAGACCGGGGCCGCGACGGCGGTGGACTCCGGTGTGAGATACGTCTGGCGTTTGTAGCCGACGTACGGGGCTCCGGCGGCGCTGCCGCTCAGGATGTCGTAGAAGACACTGAGGTCGAGATCGGCGGCCTCGGCGATCAGCAGGCCTTCGGCGACAGCCTGGTTGAGCCCGGCCAGCACCGCGTTGACGGCGAGTTTGGCCGCCGAGCCCGCACCGACCGGGCCCGCGTGGAACTGGGCCGCGGTCATCGCGGCCAGTACCGGACGGGCACGCTCGAACTGGTCGGCCGACGCGCCGACCATCGTGGTGATGGACGCGGTCTCGGCCATGGAGACGCTGCCCGAGACCGGCGCGTCGATGAGCTGGAGGTGGGGCAGTTCGCCGAGTGCGCGCACGGCTTCGGGGCCGATGGTGCCCATCACGATGTGCAGGTGACCGGGCCGCGCGGCGCGCAGCACTTCGCTCACCACGGTGAAGGTGGAGGGACCGTCTGGCAGCATGCTGATCGACAGCGAGGCGGCGGTGAGGTCCTGCGCGGAGGCGACCGCGGTCGCTCCCTGCGGAGTCAGTCCGGGAACGGGGTCGTAGGCGAGGACGGAGTGGCCCGCCCGGACCAGATGCGTCGCCATCGGATGTCCCATACGGCCCAGGCCGGCGAATCCGATCAGCATGACCGCCTCCCTCGTTCGGACATCGCGTGTCGCGCGAGCGGTGGCACGGCTGCCGTGGGGTGACGCGCTGCGAGGAAAGACATGGGTCTCCTTTGTCATCGGTGACCGGAATGGACGCACTCGTGAGAGTGACGTTCAGTATCATGGAACAAATTTCCACATAGTGTCAAGTAGCACCAAACATGATGATTGATAGAAGGTAGCTATTCGATCGGAGGATTTCCGCAATGTCGGACACTGGAAAGGACTTCTCGTCACTACGTAAACTGTTGTGCCGAAGCCAATTAGAGGATTCGGTGGCCATGTTCGACGCGACTCGGTCCAGACGGCGCAGACGCGGATGCCTCAGCGGCGATGTAGCCGGACTGTTATGCCAGGCCGAACGCCGATCGCGCTGGCATGCGAACGACCCGCATAGTGTTCACTGTGAATGAATGATCGAGGGCGTCCGGATGAAAGGGTGAGCCGATGGAGGACAGGATCGGATCGGCGTTGCGGCAGGCTCGCCTCGAGCAGAAACTGAGTCTGCGCGGCTTGGCGGCCGCCGCAGGCATCTCGGCCAGCCAGCTCTCCCAGATCGAGACCGGCAAATCTCAGCCCTCGGTGAGCACTCTCTATGCCCTGGTGACCCACCTCGGCGTCTCGCTCGACGAGTTGCTGGGGATCGGACAGACGCGCCCGGACGCCGACCGCGCCGCAGAACCCCGCCGCCAATCCACGGGGGTCGTGCAGCGGGCCGCCGACAACCCGGTGTTGGAGATGGCAAACGGGGTCCGGTGGGAACGGCTGGCGGTCGATCCGCGCGCCGACGTCGACGCACTGCTGGTGACCTATCAGCCGGGCGCGGCCAGTTCCGTCGACCGGACGATGATGCGCCACCAGGGAACCGAGTACGCCTACCTGCTCGCGGGTGAGTTGACGCTGCTGCTCGACTTCGACCGGCATCGTATCGCCGCAGGCGACTCGCTGTGCTTCGACTCCACCAGGCCGCACATGTACGTCAATCAGGGGGGCGAACCGGCGACGGGAGTGTGGTTCGTCTCCGGTCGCCACAATCCCGGTCCCTCGCGGACTTGGGTCGCCGAACAACTCGGCGAGGCCGGAGCGCAGGCGTCCCCGCGGGTCACCAACGCCGTCGACGTGCTGAGTCTGCTCGGAGCGGTCGGCGCGCCGCCCGGCGAACGCGACACGGAGGTCGCGCCGCACGGGGACGCCTGAGCAACCCTCGCTCAGGCGAATCCGAGCAGGCAAGGGCCTTCTCGGTGACCGGGATCGTTCCGATGCCCATGGTGGCGGACGGAATTGCCGCCGTCGCCGCGGAGTTCTTGCCGCCCACGGTGATTCGATCGCGGGCGATGTGGTCGTGCAGAGCCGCGCCTTCGCCTCGGATGCCCCATCGGATGTCGGTGGCGTAGAACTCGCTGCGGCTCACAGATTCCAGGCCGCCGGCCACGATGGGGTCGCGGTCACCGAAGCGCACGTGCATGCACACGTCGAGCACGGCCTGCGAACACGATCCACAGCGTCGGTCCACCTGTTGACCCGGGCGCGATGACACCGAGGCCTACGCCCAGCGGGCCGATCCGCCCGATCGCGGGCGCCTCCCCGTTCGGGTTGAGCGCAGTCGCCGAATACGCGGACCGTCAGCGGGACACCCCGTGCAGGATGAGCGTGTGCTCGATGCAGCGCGCGATGAATTCGTCGTCGAGCGCACCATCGACCACCAGAAGACGGAAATATATAGGGGCTGAGAGGGTTTCGAGTACTTCGCGGGGATCGACGTCCGACGGCAGCTCGCCGCGCTCGACGGCCCTGCCGATGACGTGCGCGGTTCGGTCGAAGCGGTCGACCCAGAAGCGTCGGCGCGCCTCGGCGACCTCGGGATCGGCCGACAGCGCGATGGTCGTGCCGAGCAGCCGCGCGATTCCGGGTCGCGAGATCAGGTGGGAGATCTGTTCGGCGAGTTGCCGGAGATCGCCGCGCAACGTCCCGGTATCGGGTGCGGGGTTGCCCGCCGCCGCCAGTTCGGTGACGGTCTCGGCGATCAGGGCCGTGCGCGTGCCCCAGCGCCGGTAGATCGTCGTTTCCGCGACGCCCGCCCTGGCGGCGACATCGCCGATGGTGAGCCCCTCGATCCCGTGTTCGGCTACCTGCTCCAGGGTGGCGGTCAGTACCGCGTCGCGCACGCGCGCCGACCGTCCCCCGGTCCGCTTGCGCGGGGCCGGGGGCGGTGACGGTTCGTCGATGCTCGCGTCGCGTCCGCGCTGATTCATGCCCCTGTTCTACTCGATGCGCACCCGGCGATGGGCGGACCGGGCCGCGAACGGCTCGGTCAGCGCAGGTAGGCGGTGATCCAGTTGCCGAACTCGCAGGCCAGATGCCACTCGTGTTCGGCGATGTACAGGCCCGGAACGGCCGCCGGGAAGGCCACCGCGAGATGGCTGCGGAAGCCGCCGCCGGGCTCGTCGCGGAACTGGTGCCGCACGCCCCCGATAACAGTGCCATCGGCGAGTGCGGCGGTTCCGGCGACGGCGAGCGGATAGGCCGGGTCAGCGGAAACGGGAACTCCGGTCGAGTCGGCGTAGTCGACGAAGAAGCGGCTGGCCAGGACCGCTCCACCGGTCACCTCGACGACTTCCTGACGTCCGTCCGCCAAGGTGGCGATGATGTAGTGGTCGGGGCACGCGTCGGTCCAGATCGCGCGCGCGTCGGTCGTGCGCGCGAGGCCGAACCACTCGACGAAACCGGCGGCGCTGCCTCGGTCGCTGACGATCTCGGTGGTCGAGATCGCCCATTGCCCGCCCGAGGCGGCGAGCGCGGTCCGCGTGGCCGCCTCGGAGGCGGCGAGTTCGGCGGCGAGCAGTTCCCGCAGTCCGTCCGAGCCGATCAGGGCGCGCGCCTTCGACAGGGCCGATCGCGCGGCGGCGATGTCGTCCACGGCGACGGCGAACCGACCGAGCAGGGAATCGAGCTCACCCCGCAACAGTCCGGCGAAGTCGGTCGACAGTCGCGCCGCCGCCACCGACAGTCGTCGACGCTCCCATTCCACGACCCCGGACGGCTCGACCGGCGCACCGCCGATGAAGGTCCGCAGCCCGGTTCCGAAGGCCGGGGACCCTGGATTCGCCCCCGCCGCGCCGCAGGCCAGGTACATCGCGGTCGCCGCGGTCGCGGCCGCTCCTGCGGTCCGGTTCATGAAGTTTCGCCTGGTCAGCATTGACCGATTCCTGTCGCCTGCCGCCCTGTTCGCGCGCGTCGACGACGTGTTCGAACGGGGATGAAATGTTAATGCAAGATGAACTTGCGTTAACATAGCATGGGTGACTCGGGTCACTCTGTCAACAGTTCCGGGACATTAAAGCTAGGAAAACTTGCGTTTGCGAAGGGGGCGGGATTACGTTGACGCTGGTCTGCTCGGCGTTAGCCACCGCGCTTCCCGAGCGGGCGGACGTTGGTTCATCCCCCGCCGACGGGAAGTGGTCGGGACGGAAACGGAGAGGAAGGCGAGGCTCATGGGCGAGTCCATCGCGATTCGGACGTATATCGGCGGCGAGCAAGTCTCGCGGGAACAAGTACGAGCATGGGAAGCCCGCCGGGCCGCGGTGGTGTTGACCAAGCTCGCCCGTCGTCTGGGAGCGCGAGCCTTCGCCGAACTCGCGCCGGGAAAGCGTTTGGACGACCTGCTCGGCGCTCCGCTCGACGCGCAACGATCCGCGTTGACCTCGATGAAGACCCGCCTGGGTCACGCGGGCGTGTACGCCGCCCTCAGGCGTGACCTCGAGATCTCCGAGCGGATGACGCGCACCGGCGTCGCGCTCAGCCGGGGCCGCACCGAGCACGCCGTCACCCGCCTCGAGGTTCCCGGTTGCAGCGCCGAACGATTCGCCGCCTGGTTCTCCGACCTCACCGCCACCAACGCCGAGACCGATATGGTCGACGCCTGCCCCGACCACTACCTCCTGCGCGGCCTCTCCGACGGCCGCCAGGAAGTCGTCGAAACCACCGGCGGGTCACCCCTTGCCACCCGATTTCTCGTCGACTACGGCAGAACCGAAGCGCTCACCATCCCCGCCGACCCCCGCTACCCCCAGCAGATCGCGGGACAGGCCCTGCTCGACGACGGCCTCGTGATCGGCGGTGTACGACACCAATTCCTCGACCGCCGCGGAACGATGGAAGCCCTGCTGACCGTGCAGTTCCCGGCGAGTGTGCCCGCTCGGTTCATCCGCGAGCACCGATGGCACCTGGCGGTGGAATTCGGCAACTGGATCATCGCCGCCGCGCCCACAGCCTTCACGTCGTGAGCCGACTTCGGCTTGACGCCGATCCCTCCGCGGGCATGCAAATTGAAACTTGCAGCGCTGCATCGCAGTACTGTCCGCAACTTCGGCGCCCGTGTTGATGTGAGGCGGCCCGGCAACGGAGTCATCGGCGCAGTCTCCCTCCTGTGGCAGACCTGAACAGCCCGACAGCGACGCGATCCGCGGGGAAGATGCCCATCTGGTTCAACACCAGGCGTGCCGCGGCGAGCGTTTCTGCGCTGACTGCCGGTGTGGTCATCGGCGCACCTCCTCGAGCAGTCGCCGGCTGGCCACGCACAACTCAACGAGAGCGTGGGTGGGTCAGCAGCCTTCCGGCATCGAGCCGAGTCGGTTCCAGGCGAACGCTCGGCCGCCGGTCGAGGGCGGCGACGGGGTGCTTGTCGAGGATGCGGCCTCAGTCTCCGGGTGTGCAGATTCCGTGGACGACATCGCCGTCGACGGTACGAACCACGCGGTTCGTGACCTGCGGTCGGTGAACACGTTCCTGCAACGGCGACTGTGGCGGGATGACCGGCGCGATCACGGCTGACCACCACCGCCAGCAAACTTTTCGCAGAAGGCAAATGTGTCGCGATCCGGCACATGTGGCATGGATCGCAGCAGGTCAGAGCGTGTTCAGCTGGTCGACTCCGTGTGCGCGAGTGCGCTCCCACGCGCGGCTCGGGAAGGTGTCACGACTGACGGGAATCTGTGCGCGAGAGGGGACTTGAACACGTATCTGCGGCATCCTTGGCGTGGATACGTGTTGGAGGTATGCCAAAGCTACATAGCCGTGAGGTAGCCGTCAAGGCCATGGCCTTCACCGGAAGACAGAATCGATTGTCTGAGTGCATGTTCGAACCGACGGCCCGCCTCAGTCGATTTGCTGAGCCGCGTGAGAACTTGCATGTGCCGACTCGGTTGCTCTCGCCTCAGCATCGAGCATGGGGAAACGGCATGGAACGGTGCGCGACCCAGGTGGAGGATGGTATGGATGCGTTGCGCGGTGTCGTTCTGGACTTCGCGGGCGGCTCGGAGACATCTGCTAATGCGTATCCAGTCCTGAGCGCGTCCCGCGAATGTCCCTGAAGTAACTGGTCTTGGCGCGGGCGTCGGCGTCATACCTGCTGTTGGAGCTCGGGTCACGATTGCTAAGGCTGTGACCGAATGCTGTTGCAGTGAAACCAGACATCCGTGACCGGGTTGCCGGATAGAGTCGAGACCTACCTACGACAGCCGAGGAAGCGAATGTCAAGCATCGCGTTGCGTAAGGGCGAGAATACTGCCCTCACCGGACAACATGTGACCTTCACTATCACGCCAGATGGTACCCCCATCGATGTCTCGGCTCTGCTACTCGGCTCCAGCGGCAAGGTGCGCAGCGATAGCGACCTAGTCTTCTATAACAACCCCACGCGCCACGGTGTCGGGATCGCAGAGTCCACGGTATCGGTCGACTTCAAACGTGTTCCGGCTGACGTGGCCAGCGTTGTTGTGGTCGCCAGCATCGATCCGCTGAGTCCGGGTTCCGTTTTCAGTCGCGCGCCGCGGCTGATAGTCACTCAGAATGCCGGACATACTGTTGAATTCATTGCGCCGGATTTCACCGATCGGGAGACGGTCGTCGTCCTCGCCGAGGCATACCGTCGCAACGAATACTGGAAGTTGCGCGCGGTGGGACAAGGCTACGCTTCCGGTCTTGGCGGCTTGGCCACTGACTATGGAGTCGACGTTGATTCCGATGAGGCTGCCGAGCAGGCCGACGCGGACGCGACGACACGTGTAAGTCGGCCGACAGACCTCGCCAAAGTTAGTGACTTGGCGCCTGCGCTGCTGCCGGCAGCGACCGAGGCCAATAGGGCTCTGGTGGATGCAAGCATCGGAAATCGCCGCGCTGCAGTGTACCTGGTTCTCGACCACAGCTACGATATGCGGGATCTGTACGAGTCCTTCACCATTCAGGCCTTTGCTGAACGGATCCTGGCTCTGGCTGCAAACCTCGATGACGACGGCATCGTGCCGGTAGTGTTCTCAGGGAAGCGGGAACCGTTCATCGAAGAACTAAGTTTGGAGAACTACCGCGGCAGGATTGGGCAATTGCACACCCAGGTCGACTGGGGCTGGTCGCAAGTGGACGAAGCGATGCGTTGCGTCATCAATCACTACCAGGAGTCCGGGGCGGTTGAGCCTGCGCTCGCCATAACGCACGTAGGCGACGAGCCAGACGACAAGGCAGCAGTTCGAACGCTGCTTCAGAACTCCGCGGCACTGGGCGTTTTTTGGATCTTCATCGGCTTCGGTCGAGGCAAGATGGCGTTCTACAAGAACTTGAATTCGTCGAACTCAGCGACTATCCGAAATGTCGCGTTCTACAATCCTGGGAAGAATCCAGGAGCGGTGCCTGGTGAGCAGTTCTACGCGGAGCTGGTCCGAGGGTTCAGCGCCTGGTCCCGGGCCGCGGGATGACGGGTCGAGCGATGCGCCAGCTCGCAAGGTAGACGTGGTTGCAATGCTGCAGATCAGGGGCTGGCTCACGAGGTCGCGACGCCCCTCGGCCTCGCGGGCTGCGCCGCGGCTGCACATCGTAAGAGACACCCTGACACGTTCGCGGCGGTCAAGTCAGCCGCGCGACCGGGGCTGGGGCAGGTATTTGCTCGGGGCGGGTTGGTGTTGCGCTCTTGTAGGAGGGTGCGAGGGGGTGTACTTCCTCGGTGAGGGTGGCGAGGGCGTATGCGACTTCTTCGATTGACGCCTGTACATAGGTGAAGGTGGCGCCATCCTGCCCGGCTGGTCCGGCGTGGGCCGCGAACGCGCGGGCGGTGGCGTATCCGAAGTTGCGTTCGACCCAGGTCAGGGTGGTGTGTCGGAGCCAGTGGGTTGTTATCTGCTGGGTAGCGACCCAGGGTAGGTGGCGGCCGATTCGATTCCAGAGGTGGTCGTAGCGGCGTCGGGTGATCGGACGGCCGTGTCGGTATCGCAACAGTTGGAGTCCTGGATCGGGGCTTCGTTCACCGAGTGCGATCAATCGGGTCATCAAGGTGGGGGAGACCGGCTGCCAGTGCAGGGTTCCGCCCTTGCCGGACAGTCGGATCAAGCATTGCTCGGGGTCGAGGTCTTCTCTGCGAAGTTTGAGGGCGCTACCTGTGCGGCAGGCGGTTTCGAGGTGTAGCCGCAGTAGGAGGGTGTCGAGTTCGGGGTCGTCTCCTGTGGTTGCGGCGACATGGTTGATTTGTTCGAGTTGGCGGGTGGACAGTGCGCGACGTGTGCCGGGAAGTCGTGGTGGCTTCTCCAGATGCGCGGACGGGTTGGTGGAGGCGGAAATGTGCCCGTCGTTGCTGGCGTAACGGTAGAGGCAGCGAATCGCGCAGACCATATGCTCGGCGGCGGATCGCCCTCCGCGGTTGTTGCGGCGCAGGACGGCGGTACGTCGGGTTTGCTCGACGAGTTCCTGTAGTTCGAGGTGCGTTGGTTGGTCGATTGGGCGGTCGGGCCAGTGCCTACTGAGTTGACGCCAGTAGGGAAGGTAGGTGCGTCGGGCTCCGGCGGAGACCGCTTCGGCGACTCGCGGTACGTACTCAGCGAAGGTTGGCCTTTTGCTGGCGGGGGTTGTCGTGCGCAGTAGTTCTTCCGGGTGGATTCCCAAACGCTCCAGAAACAGTCGGGCAACCTCGTGGTCGTCGGGGATCATGCCGCACCGTGGAGGAGTGCTAAAGCAGATGACAGGGCCTCGTACACGATCGGCGCCGGGACGATGGCGACGACATCGGCATTGGGTATGGCGATGAGGAGGAGGGGATCGCCGAGAACGATGCCGGTGGCGCGCCGTGTCGCTGCGGGCAGTCGTATCTGTCCTAGTCGGCTGACCCTATGGCGGGTTTCGTGGGGATGGGCCGACCGGACGGCGACGAGATGTCCAGCGACGGTATAGGTGATGGGTTGGCCTGCTGGCCAACGTAGTTCAGCGAATATGCGGCGGCCGGATAGTCGCGCACGGTCGTTGATGATGGATACCGCGATCGTCGAAGGCCCTACTTGGCGCTTGCGTGTGGCGAAGGCCGGATCTGCGGGCAGAGGGAGGCCTGCACGTGGCTGAATAGACATGGACACTTTCTTTCTCGGTCCAGTCTGCCGATTCTCCCTATCTCCATGAAAGCCGATCATCGACAATCGCGCCACCGCAGCTCGAGAAGAGATCGCCCCTCGCGGAGCGTGGGTCGGCACTACCGTGGTGTCGACTGAGCTGGTCACTGTGTCGCCGGTGTGGGAACCGGATGGCGGTGCCGTCGATCTGTCGCGGACCCTGCCAACTGCCGTGCTGGCTCTCCACCGACCTACTTGGGGTGGCGGCTGCCCGGACCGGAGTTGCGGTGGGTCGGCGTGGTCAGCTGCCTTGTGTTCGATACTGGCTCCACTGTGTCGCTCGGTTGCCTGCGCGGATGTCGTCTAGTCGTTGGCGTAGTCGCTGGGCGTATTCGGGTGAACTCGTAGCGCGGCAAAGGGGGCCGGTTAGTTGTACGAGGTCTCGCATGTCCAGTAGCAAGTCGTAGCCGGACCAGGCGGACAGGTCGTAGCCGTATTCGTCGATGAAGTTGCGGACCCAGGTGCGGTCGCGTCCGTAGCGGACCGAAGCGTGCCATGTGGGGATCAAGTCGACTTCGCGGGGGCCGATGCTCACCCAGTCCCAGTCGCCGAGGATTGCCGTCTTGGGATCGGCTCGGTTGTCCCACAGTAGGTTTCCTGCCCATGCATCGCCGTGGATGAGACCGAGTCCGAGGGGCCAGTCGAGCTCACTCAGCTCTTTGCGGATCTCGTCGATGCGTTCGAGAAGCCAGGATCGTTCGTCGTGTGTGATCGAGTCGAGAGCATGCTGTTCCAGTAGTGCCCCGTGCAGCGACTCCAGGGGCGTCCACGTCGGCAACTCCAAGGCCGGCGGTGCGGGGAGGTCATGCAGGGTGCGCAGCAGTCGCCCGAGTTCTGTGGAGGTCGGCGCCGGGGTGTCGTCTGTCTGTGGGTAGTAGGTCCAGAATCCGACGGTGTGTCCGGCGGCCTCGATCGGTTCCACACCAGGAAGCGGAGCTGTGGCATCGAAATCGTGTTCGGTAGTCAGCCATTTTGTTACGGCGTACGTGTGGATCTGTCGGTCTGGATCCGCCTCTGTCCGGCTGACCCGTGCGACTGCGTCATGGCGCGGCAGCACATAGACGGCGTTGCTCGAATGATGAATGAGGACCGCGTCTGTCGGGTCCAGCCCACGAGCTTCGCATCCTCGGCGCAGCACGGTATCGATCGTTGATGACATGTTTCAGCCTTATCCCACTAACGCAACGGAGGCCTGGAACTCGTGTTCGACCTGTCGAACCGCAGGCTTACTCGCGAAGGGTGCGAGGCGGCGCCGAACGAGGTTGATCGACTCGATCGCACGGGAGCTGGTCAGTCCGCGCGCCGCAGGAAGCGTGTCCAGCAGTACCTGGCACGCCTGCTCGACATCGACGTCTGAATTGCACACGCGTTCTCCATCCTCAGGCACGAAGGAGGCTGCAAGCGTTGCCGCGACCAGGACCTTCCTTCGCTCCATTCCTACCGAGTCCGCCAGAACAATAGGTGCCTGCGCGCGTACATCTGTCGGACGTCGCCCATCGTGAGCAACATACATGAACTCGGCCGACAGCTGGCGGTCGGTGAAGAACCGAATCCAGTCCGGTTCGTCATCTGGCCGAGCATGGCCGAGATGCCGTTCGGCGTCGTGCATCGCCTTCGCGCTCGCGCTGGCATCGTTATTGAGCGCATGTGCACGCGCCAGAAGCGCGTTGCAGCGTGCGGCGGTACTTGGGGAGCCTGACTGCTCGGCGGCCTCTACCGCGGCGGTACCGCATCGCACGGCCTCGGTAGGTCGGCTGAGGTAGTGGGCCTGCATGGACATATCGGTGAGGATGTGTGCGCCCAAGGCGGTGTTTCTGGCCGCTTTGGCGAGTTGGAGGGCCTGCTGAAAGTACTGCTGTCCAAGACCCTGCTGCGCAGAGTCGAAGCACATGAAGCCGCTCAAGTTGCATAACCGGGCGGAGACGGCATACAGCTGAGAGGCTGTCTGGTCGTCGTAGGAACCGCGCAACGCTGGCGTGACAACATCGTCGATGAGCCTTGCCAGAGTCGCACGAGCGTAGCCTCCGCCGAGGTGATGATCTGCGTTGGCGAATACGCTGCACATCGACCACATCACCGCGACATCGGTGCTTCCTACACGCCGATGGCCTGTGCCGCGGCCGAACGCAGGAACGGCTGACTCCAACCATTCACGGACAGGGTCGAACGCTTCCAGGCCGACCCAGGGCGCAGCAGTTTCTGTGGCCACCAAGGGTGGAGATGTAGTCATCTCTACTGCAGCGGAATTCATGTCGAGCCACATGCGTTGGAGGACGCCGTCGGTGTCCAGCGCTCTATCCATTCGGCGGGCGAACGCTTGCGTCGGACGGCGTTGAGCTTTCTCGATTTTGCCGATCAGCGAACCGCTGTCGTGGCTGATTGCCCCGAGCTGGTTCAGAGACAGTTTCCGTAGCAGCCGCCAGTGCCGCAGCTCGGCGCCGAAGAACTGTCGCGCCGACTCCATGGCGGCCAGTTCACGCGGTTGTTGGGCCATCGCTACATCCTCTGTGACCTGGTCGGATGCGACCACTACCGGGACAGCCTCGAACGGGGACAGTTTCTTGTCCGCATCCAAGATATACCGGCTTCCGTTGCCTCCGTCACAGACTGAAGTCGCGTCCGGCGCCGGGTCGATGCCGATCTTCTTCTCGGCACACCGGCCCGCAATGCCACTGGCTGGTGGCGTAAGCCCCCGGCGTCGGGCGCGATTCGAAATCTCAGGGAGGCAGAGCATGGTTTCGCATAACAGTGCAGGAAGATTCGCTGGCGAGGGTGCGTCGTCAGTCCGCGGCGTGGGTAGGGACCGCCGAACTACCGCTAAACACGAGTCGCCCGATGTGCGGGTCGGCGAGTCAGCCGAACAGCGCTGCGCCTTCTACAGGCGAGTGTGTGGCTTACCGACTCGAGTCGATCCGGCCCTCGGCCGGATCGAATTGGTGGCCGGATCGGTCGGCGCCGTGACGATGCCTGCACATATCGGTGCTGGCGTGCGGCATCACATGCAGGTCAGGCAGCACGCGTTGGGGCCGATCTTCACTCACCCGCGGTCCGGGACATGGACGTTCTTGATTCGTCCCGACTTTCCGGACGACCCACGGCTGTTCGCGATGTTGTTCCGTCACCAGGTCAAGGTCATCCGTAGTGGCGGACTGATCGCTCTGCCATCTCCAGTAGGCATGCCCGCAGGAGTCCGCCGGTGGATCGAGCCGGCGCGCGATACCTACCGCCCGCTGGGCGCCGTGGTGATTTCCTCGGTGCGGGCGTGCGTCGGCCCGCGCTGGTCTTCCGGCCAGTCCCGCAGTCGCGCCTCGTGACCGGTCCGGGAGGATCTCCGCGGCCGATGGAACGGGATGTCCATCTGTCGATCTACCTGAACGACGTGCGCTTGGACTTCGCCGCCTGCCTGACGGCCGCGCTGCTGTTCGTCCAGGATTTCCACGCCCACAACCATCACAACGCCATCCACGTGATCTCGGACGATCCCCGGCACCTGCCCCGGCTCCCCAATGAACGCCTCTACCTCGAGCCTTAGCCACATCGGGTCGACCGCCCGAAACCACGTAACGACCATCACTGGTGCGCAATGATCGGAACAACTAACCCCTTCGCTTCCGAACGGAAAGCGGAGCGGACCTATCTCGATATCGCAGCCAACGACCACGGCCACGAGAAAGGCATGCTCGTGCACCGCGCTCTCTCGCGCGTAGCAGGCGCCGAGCCGCACATCATCGAGATCGGCCCTGGTGGCGGTGCTGCGGTCGAGTTTCTCGCTTCTCAGCTCCGTGACCAGCCCCGCGACGTGCGATTGACTCTGATAGAGGCACCCGGAATCGCATCTCGGTCGCTGACGCAGGCTATCGACCAGTTCAACGCAGTCGGTACCTGCGAGCTGATTCATGGATGGGCCCAGAACATCGGATCAATGGTCAGCGAACCCGTCGATGTCATCAGCGCATCGGCACTGCTGCACGAGGTGTACTCCTACGGTGGTGCATACAGTGGCCTGCACAGCTTGATGCGGACCTTTCCGACGGTACTGAAGCCTTATGGATTCTTCGTCTACCGTGACGTCTACGCAGTCGATGCCGTATCGCTGCACGAGCGCGTCGTCCAGTCCTACAACGCCCAGTCGTGGCTGCAGTTTCTTCGTCTGTTCGTGCCGCACTATCTACGGGAAGGCACGCATCCCTACCATCGCCACGACGACGACTTGGTCATTCGCCAGAACTCCTGCATCGTGGCGGCAGAAGAGCTGGACACTCGGGTCTGCGCGGTCATCCATGCGCCGATCGGGCTTTTTCGCGAACTGCAGCGTCACTACATCACGCTGCGCGATCACGTTTGGAGGTCGGGAGTCCTCGGATTCACGCCGACTCTCGACGGCCAACTGTCGGGCGACTGGATCGACTTCCGCGCTGGACACAAACGTGTGCACTTCTCATTCACCAGTGACGGATGGTTATCGCAGAATGACCGCGCCGCCATCGAGGCGGTCAGCGAACGCTACGGCGATCACCACGTCATCGACAGCGACATCTTCGACACTGTCACCGACGTAGCGCTCAGTTTGTTCCTCGCCGCGGCGGAGCGCGGCGACGGCGACTGCAGCCACGTATGGGGTACTTGGCTCGAGCGGGAGGGCCGAGAAACCTACGCCTATCTCACAGCAGATGAGCTTCTGACTGCGTTCGCCACCAACTCCGTGGAGGCAGAATCCAGTCCGTCCGTGCTTGTTCCGGTGCAAGCCACCGACGTGCTCGTCCGAGAGCGCCACTACTACAACCGATTTCTGCGCAAAAGTCTTGCGAACCCCTTGATCGACGCCAAGCAGATGGTCTTGTTCCAGAACGTTCCTGTCACCGACTCCGACGCTCTGCAACAGGCGCTCGGCACGATCCGTCGACACTGCTCCAAACCGAACCTGGCCCGCGTACACACCGCCATCCATGCGAGAGGATGATCCAGCACATGCACTTGATCGAGGTCGAGCGTAAACGGGAACTTCCCGACCATCATGTCCTCCGGCAGCGCCTCACCGAACTCGGATATCGAGAGGCCGGACACCTCACCGAGGTCGACATCTACTACAGCCGACCCGACGTCGACTACATGAAGACTGTTGAATGCCTCCGTATCCGGCGTCGCAATGGCTTCGCCGAGATGACCTACAAGCCGCCGTCCAACGCTGCCACCCACAGCGACACCGACGTGATCGCCAAGCGCGAAACCAACGTCACCCTCAGCGGGCCGGAGCAAGCCGAGTCGGCCAGCCGGCTACTAGACGCGATCGGCATGGTCGAACTCGTCCGTGTCGAGAAGCGCAGGACCATCTACCAGCACCCGGAGCGTGACGACATCATCGTCAGCATCGACGCCGTCACCGATGCTGGAACATTCGTCGAAACGGAAATCACGGCGGCCGACACGGACGTGGCAACCATTCACCTCAGTCAGGTCGAAGGAGAACTCGGCATCGCCGATAATCCGATCATCAAGCTGCCCTACCGGGATCTGGTACTAGCGGCGGCCAATTGAGACGACGATCTCATGCCAGCAGTCGCTCCGTGGCGATAGCCGACGTACAGGCTGTCGGGCGCGATTGGGTCCGCCCGACAACCCGTTTGGGCACGGGGCTGGAATCTTGGAGCCGACTGCTTTGCCTGCAATGCGACGCCGTCATAGCCCGAGGTCGGTGTCCTGTTCACGATCGCAGATGCCCATCGACTCGTCGGCGTCAGAGGCGTATTCACCGGGTCGTGCAACGCGATGCCGTACTTGTTCTTCGACGGCGCGCTCAGTCGCGCTGAGCGTGCTGCGGCGGCGCTGTTCGGCGTGGTATTCGCCGAGCTGCTCTCGGATGTAGGCGGTGTGCTCGCTGGCTTCTTCGTCGATGCGGGCAGTGTCGAGTTGGGGAAGTTCGTTCGCCGAAGGCTCCGGCTGGCTGGTGAGTATGCGGCCCCAGTCTTGTTCCGGCCCGGCGAGCAAAGCCGCGTGTCGGTGAGCACTGCGCGTGAAGTCGTGGGCGGAGTTGCGTTCCCGATCACGGACGTTGCGTTCTACGACGAGTGTGTCGATACGAGCTTGCAGTCGGCGGCGGTGGCCGCGGCGGTAGCGGGGAGCCGCGGAGAGTTCGGAGCGTGCGGAATGAAGTTCGTTAGCAACGCTGTTCGCTGCTCCAATCGCTGTTTGAAGCTGTTGATCGGCGCGGCGGGCGTGACGGATCGCTTCTTGGGCAGCGCGGTGACGGCGGGCGGCATCTTCAAGATCAGTTTCATGGCGTTGGTGGCTGGCAGGATTGAAGATGAACGAGTCGGTATCGGCCAATGCGAGTCCCAGCTCGAGTTCGCCGATGTGCCGGTCGAGTTCCTCGTCGGTCAGCATCATCAACGCGTTGGTTTCGGGACTCGAGTGCACAGCATCCCCAGCCGCATCGCGGCGTACCGGATGGTCGCCGAGGTTGATCTCGAAGTCGGGTATTGCGCACTGCAGGCGTGACCACAGCGCTGCGGCGGGCATCTCGTCGGGCAGCGGGCGATTGCTTGCGGCGTCGGTGAGCAGGCCGATGATGTTGATTTCGGCGCGTTCGGCGGACTCGAGCATGGTCGCGAGGGTGGGCCAGTACGGGTCGGTGGTGATGCGCGGGTCGAGGTGTCGAATAACCGCCGCCCATTTGTTGACCGGCAGGTTGAGGTCTTCGTGCTCGGCTGTGAGGCGGTCCTGCAGACGTTGTTGATACTCGCCTTCGATGGTGGCGTACCGGGGTGGTCCAGTCGGGCGTGGGTCGTGGTCGGGGATGTGAAGGCTGGCTCGCCACACGGCGAGGTCGGCAACCAGTTGTGGGTCGGCTTCGCGGAGTGGGCGTGCCCAGTGGGGCGCGGTGGTGAGTGTCCAGGTGCGGGCGTGGTCGTGGATTTGGTGCGCGAGGTCGGTGATGATGCGTTGGCGTGCGAGCAGCTGGTCGGCGAGGGGATGGGTGTCGAGTGCGTCGGGTATCCCGCGGATCCACGGGAGTGGTCCGATTCCACTGGAGTGGGTTCCCGTGGTGTCGAGGCGCCAGTCGAGTACGGCGGCGGGGTCGTGTGCGGTGTCGAGTTCGCGTGCTGCGGCTGCGGTGTGTAGTGCGGTGAGGGGGTCACGGCCGGTCATCGCGATGACCGCGAGGTGCTGGCGCAAGATTGGGTAGGCAGGGCTGTCGGTGAGATGCGGGTGCACGATGTTGGCGCCAGCATCGAGACGAGCAAGACCCGCAGGGCCGAGGGCGTCTTCGGCAGCGAGGCCGATGGTGTCGAGGTAGATGTCGACCGCACAGCCGAGTCGAGCGAATGGGTCGAGTGCGTCGCGCACTTGGGTGTGCGCAGATTTTTGCGTACCGTCTCGGTCGAGGATGCGCACCAAAACTTCGACAGCCGTATGCGGAGACACCGCGGGTTCGCTCCATAAAGAGGCTTCGCTGCCGTCGACCGTGGTCGGAACATACACGTAGTTCCCGTGGACGCCGCGGGTCATGGCGACGTACAGCTGCTGTCGCGATTCGGCTCCGGTGAGTGCGATATGGCAGGTATCGGCGGTGATTCCTTGGGCGGAATCGATCGTTGTGGCGTATCCGAGACGCAGATGCGCGCGCACATAGTCGGCGGGGAACCGCACACTGTCGCTGAGTTTTCCGTCGCGCGGATACTGATGTGTGGCGGTGAGGCTGCCGTCGTTGTGGACGGCAGTAATGGTCCAGGTGTAGCCGTTGCGCACCCAATCGCGTGCGCCGAGACGTAGTCGCGGGTTGTTGCGACGGCTCCGAATCACGTCACCCACCGAAGCGCGCAGTCCATCGGCGAGTACACATTCTGGCCCTGTGTCCGCCTCGGTGTGAGCGATACGGTCGGCGCGGGCGCGTGAGTTCAAGGCGGTGACGACGTCGTGCGTTGCGGCGAGCATGATGCTGTCGCGGCCGCTGAGGTGGTCGGTGATCCAGCCGGTGTAGGCGTCTTCGTGGGTGGCGCCGTGATGCCCGGCGTGTACGCGGCCGTTGTCCAGATACCAGCCCAGTGCGGCAGGATCCCCGGTGCGCAGTTGGAGGCTGGCGGTGGCTTCGGCGGTGGAGGCGAAACGTACGACGTGGGGCAGGGTCAGGGTGTGGTCGGGAGCGGCGGAGTTCATGTCGGCGTCGGCGCCGCCGGCTTCGATCGCGGGCAGCTGGTGGTCGTCGCCGATGCAGCGGATCGTCGCGCCGCGCTCAGTCAGAAACTTCAGCAGGCGTAGCCGTTTGGCGTTGCCGAGTTTGACGTGCTCATCAACGATCACCAAGGTGTCGGTGTTGATCTCTACGACCCACTGCGGCAGCGATCCGGGCTCCAGCACGCCGTTGTCGTCGAGAGAAAGTGAGTGGCGGTCGAGGATGGTGAGTAGTCGGTCGACGGTCTCCACTCGTGTACCGCTCGCGTCGCTCAGCACTGCGGCTGCGGCCGCGGTGGGTGCGAATCCGAGCACCTGGCCGCCGCTGCATTGCCAGGCATCGGTGAGCACACGCATCGCGGTGGTCTTGCCCGATCCGGCTGGGGCGTTGGCCGTGTGTACGCGCAATCCCGACTGGGCGAAGCGATCGATCACGGTGATCTGACCCGGGCTCAGCGGCCGATCCGGATGTTTTTGGTTGTAGGCATGCACTGCTTCGGTGACCAGGTAGCGTGGCAGTCGGCGTCCGCCGGGTTGCAGCGACAGCTCGATCAGTTGCCGCTCGACTGCCAACGTATGCGCGGAGGTATACAGCTGCGCACCCGCGGTGGTGTAGACGCTGCTGCCGTCTCTGCGGCGCAGCAGCTGGGGCACCGCGCCTAGCACGGCCTCGTCGGTGATGTCGGGATCGTGTTGTGAAAGTACGTTTCTGGGTGAAAGTGCCGCTGCGAGGACGGCTTCCGTGACGTGTTCCCAGTGCTCACGTTGTACCTGGCCTCGGGTCTGGCGTTCGATTTCCGCTCGCACGTGATGTCGCCGCCAGGTCGAACGCTGCTCCGAGACCACCGCCAGGACCTGCTCGGCCGCGCGAGTGATCCACTCGCTGGACACTACCGGCGGCGGCGTTCGGGGCGGATCCAGTGCTGCGGCCACTATCCGAGATAGTGCCATTCGGCCGCCGAGCAGCGCGATCGTATCGGCGCGCCAAGTGGCGCGTTGTTCGGCGAGGGAACGTAGTTCGTGCTTTCGGGGACGTGTCTGAACAGTCGCGAGATCGGCAAGCTCGTACACCTCACCGGGAGTGGGTTCGCGTCCGAGTTGCTGTTGGAACTGCGCGGCCAGTTCACCCAACCGTCCGGTGATCGCGGCGTCGCGCTGCGACCACATCCGAATCAACGATTCTGGGATTCCGACGATCTCCCGGATCGGACGTTTCGACACGTCCGCGGATGAGCGTTCGGCGAATTCGACGCCGACGAGATAGCGCAGGTGGTGCTCCAGGCGGGTGTTGTAGATCTCCGAGACCGTGACCACTGACTGGTAGATCGCCGTCCCGTCGAGGGTGCGCCAGCGCCCGTCCAGAGTGCGCACCCGGTTGGCGATCAGCATGTGAGTATGCAGGTCCGGGTCCCCGGCGCGACTGTCCCGGTGGGTGAACCGAGCCGCCACAACGCCTTCCACGTCGACCTGACGGACGCCGTTGCGGCCCAGCCGGGTGAACGTCGCGTAGCGCTCCAGCCACTCGATCGCGTCGTCGACCGCGGCATGATGAGCGGCTTCCATCTTCTCCGCGACCGTCCTCGGGGCCAGTGCCCACAGCGCCGACACACTCTTCACTGGGGAGAACGTGAGGTCAAAACCGGCGACCGCAGTCGTGTTGGGGCGTGAGTTGCGTGCCACCCAGCCGGACAATTCCCGTACATCCAAGGGTGCGCGACCGTATTCCTCGGTGAACATTTCCGTCGCCACAACGGTGCGGATGCGCGCTCTTTCGGCATCGGGGATAGCAATATGTGGGTCAAATCCACGCGAGTAATTGTGTTCCTCGAAGGCGGTCGCGCACCGTTTCCGGAACTCCGACACCTCCGCATAAACCCGGAACGGGTTGCCCAACCGCGATGCTTTGTCCGCAGCACGGTCGGCGTCCTTCAGCTTGGCACCGCGCCGGATCTCCTCATCGATCACCGCGGCTTCGATCACCTCTGCATTCGGGTGACGACCCAGCCCGAACAGCGATTTCATCTGCTCCTCGGTCACTTCGTCCCCGGCAGCGATGCCGAGAGCCGCCAGGCCGGTGCCGTGCCAGCGGCCCGAAGTCTCCCCCTTGGCGGAGTAGTAGTCGGCCAGACTCGATCGGCCACGCGAGGTGACATCCTGCGCGGCAACATTACGCAGGTAGTACTGGAAGCCATTGCCTGCCACGACTTTATGGATGGTCGCGGTCATGCTTCCATGAAGACATGCGATGCGCCATTTCGCCTAGGGGTAGATTTGACTGTTCCGCAACAAAATTCCGCAAAAGCCTCGTTGTTGCCTAATTGTTACCCTTGATGCAAGAGGTCTGCATGGCTTGATGAATGGCGTGGATGAGGAGCGGGAGTGGTGAGGCAAGTAGAGATTGCGTGGGTGTGCGTGATGAGGAAGAGGGTGGTTGAAGCGGGGTGAGGTAAAGGTGTAGGCGGAGCAGAGGGATTGGTGGTGACCGGTGCGCCAAGGGAGTGTTTACCGCCGTGGGCGAAGGCCGAGGGTGAGATCACGCCGCGCGAGCGGCGGGGCAGGGGCGACGCCGAGTCGGTTGCGGCAGGTGGTGCAGTAGCCATCGGTGTGGCTTTACGGCCAGTTGGCAGCGGTCATGGCGCTGGTCGGCACCCAAACTGTGGACGTCGCCGGCGCGCGGTGCATCGCAGCGATGTAGTGGTGGGCCGCAACGGAGAAGGCGTGGCGGTTGGGCGAGTTCGGGATGCGGATGAAAAAGAGGGGGTGATGATCCGGCGGATCATGCGGCGCGGCGCGTACACCTCGTTCAGTAGGCTGTGAGCCGCGCGCGGGAAGGCGACGAGGTATTCACACCGCGACAGCACGAACTAGTCGAGGGTGAACTTTCTCGGGCAGCGGGCCGGTTGTCGGCGCGGCACAGGTTGCAGAGTCCTCCGTCCGAGAACGAGCGGCTGTGGTGGGTGTGGATCAGGCGTCAGTCGGCCATGACGTGTTCGATGAAGGCGTGGTCCTGGAGGGCACCCGGGCTCCCGCTCCAGCCGTAGGTTGCGGGAAGCCAAACCCGCTGCTTGCCTTGCGCTGTACACGCACGGCGAGAGCGTGACGTGTCGAAGGTTTGTAGAACTTGAAGCTCGATAGGAACGCAGCGATACCTACACGGGCGGTGCGAGGCGACCAAAGCCAGTCAGAACCGGAGCAGTCGATCACTTTATAAAGTAAATGAAAACCAGCCGATCCAGCGGAGAACATGCTGGTCGACTAGTGCGCTCCCCGCGCCTGCGGGGATGAGCCCGTCTCGAGGTTCAGGGTGCCGTTGGCGAGGTTGTGCTCCCCGCGCCTGCGGGGATGAGCCCTGGGGGCCGGACGAACCCGCGCCCCAGCTCGTGTGCTCCCCGCGCCTGCGGGGATGAGCCCACGTCCTGAAGTGCCCGCAAGTCGTTCGCCGCGTGCTCCCCGCGCCTGCGGGGATGAGCCCGATCGCTGCCACCTGGGCGGCGAAATCGTCGGGTGCTCCCCGCGCCTGCGGGGATGAGCCGAATCCGATCGGCACGCCGAATACAGCGCTGAGGTGCTCCCCGCGCCTGCGGGGATGAGCCCCCGTGCCGCATGTTTGCTGAACGCGCGGCACGGTGCTCCCCGCGCCTGCGGGGATGAGCCCAGTGCCGCCGGTCGTGGTCTGGTTGATGATCGGTGCTCCCCGCGCCTGCGGGGATGAGCCCTTGCAGGACGCCTACACCAAACTGGCGGACGCGTGCTCCCCGCGCCTGCGGGGATGAGCCCGGCCGCCGACACTCGCGGCAGTCCATGAGCTGGTGCTCCCCGCGCCTGCGGGGATGAGCCCCCGGGCGTCGGGTGGGGCGGCGTGGCGACGTGGTGCTCCCCGCGCCTGCGGGGATGAGCCGGACGTCGACGCAGCGACCGCGCTGAAGTGGATGTGCTCCCCGCGCCTGCGGGGATGAGCCCCCTGACACGACTGCCGAGCAATTGCTGGGGCAGTGCTCCCCGCGCCTGCGGGGATGAGCCCAGGGACTTTCCGCCGATCGCGCCGATAAGCGCGTGCTCCCCGCGCCTGCGGGGATGAGCCCTGTGGGTGACCACCCGGGATTCGGCGCGGCATGTGCTCCCCGCGCCTGCGGGGATGAGCCCGCGGCCTTGTCGTAGCCGGTCGGAGCGCCGGTGTGCTCCCCGCGCCTGCGGGGATGAGCCCGCCATGGGCGACGTGGTGACCTGGCTGACCGAGTGCTCCCCGCGCCCGCGGGGATGAGCCCCCCTCTCGAATGAGCATCTGCGTGGCTAGGCCGTGCTCCCCGCGCCCGCGGGGATGAGCCCAGTTCGTCGTCTAGTTGGGCGCCGTGTGCGTGGTGCTCCCCGCGCCCGCGGGGATGAGCCCGGCTGTGGACCGAGACCAGCGTGCAGGAGTCGTGCTCCCCGCGCCCGCGGGGATGAGCCCACGGGGTGATGACAGTGGCAAGGACCGAGCGCGTGCTCCCCGGGCCCGCAGGGATGAGCCCTGGAGTCCGGCCCCGAGTCCGGAGTCCGATCGGTGCTCCCCGCGCCCGCGGGGATGAGCCTTCCCGCCGTGCGCGCGTGCCGCTGTGCTGCAGCCAGTCTTAATTCGACCGGCGGGTATGTGCCTTGTCGTGAAGCAGGGCTTGCGATTCCTACGGGCTTGAATGCGAACGGAGTCAACCCGGTTGGTTGAGAACGGTCGCGACGTGCTTCATCGGGGGCTACGTCGCGGGGAGGTTGTCTCAACTGCGCGCTGGCACTCATCGCTGAAGACATCAAAATGTTTGAACCGGAGCGGAAGTGGGTAAGGACTGCTACCTTCGGTGCGGACAGCGTGGCGCTGAAGCTGGGCCGCGAAGTTGTCGGTAGTGGGGTATACCGTTCGGCGCGTCGAGGAGCTGATCTTTGCGGGGGTCCGTGATGCTGAGTAGGGCGACTATGTCTGCCTGGGCCAAGAGTGATCGTGATGGTGGAAGTCTGTCGCTTGTGCGGCATCTGGCTGATTCGGCCGAGATCGCGAAGTTGGTGTGGGATCACTGGTTGCCGCGTCATACGCGGGAGTTGATCTCTCGTGGGCTTCCGGCGGGCGAAGTCGATGGGCGGTTGTTGCTGTGCTGGTTGGCCGCTGTTCATGATGTCGGGAAGCTGACTCCGGCTTTCGCGTGCCAGATTCCGGAGTTGGCCGACGCCATGCACGCGAGGGGCTTACGCATGCCGAATGCTGTGGGCAACCGGAAGGTGTTGCCGCACGGTCTTGCTGGTCAGCTCGTGCTGATCGAGTTTCTCGCTCGGCTGGGCTGGGGCCGAGATGTCGCCGTCACGTATGCGGTGGTGGTCGGCAGTCATCATGGTGTACCGCCCACCGAGCGTGAGTCTCGCAATGCACGGTCCCAGACCGCGCTGCTGGGTTCGGGGCAGTGGGAAACGTCGCGCCAGGAGTTGTTGACGTTCGTGACGGATCGGACTGGTGCGTCGGTTCGATTGGACGATTGGCGTGCAGTGCCGCTGTCACGGGTGCAGCAGAGTTTGTTGACCGCTGCGGTGATCGTGACGGATTGGATTGCGAGTAATCAGGATCTGTTTCCTCTCGACGAGAATCGGGTGTCGAGCGTCGCGGCGCCCGCCGCGTGGCAGTTGCTGGGGTTGCCGAGTCCGTGGCAGCCGAGGGCGGTGGCTGTTTCGGATGATTCGGCTCGCGGTGGTTTCGTGCGTGGTCGTTTCGGTTGGCCGGAGTCTGTGAGCGTGCGTCCGCTGCAGCTGGAGTGTGTGCGGGTTGCTGCGGCGATGCAGGTGCCGGGGTTAATGGTGGTCGAGGCGCCGATGGGGGAGGGGAAGACCGAGGCGGCATTGGCTGCGGCGGAGGTGTTGGCGCAGCGGTTCGGGTTCGGTGGTGTGTTTGTGGCATTGCCGACGATGGCCACATCGGATGCGATGTTCGCTCGGGTGCGCCAGTGGGTGGAGAACTTGCCGGATACGCCGTCATCGATGTTCCTCGCGCATGGGCGCGCGGCGTTGAACCCCGAGTTCGCCGCGTTGCGCCGAAGAGGTTTCGATTCGATCGGCACCGACTGCGCCGACAGCGGCGTCGCCGCGCATGCGTGGTATGTCGGGAAGAAGGGGCCGTTGGCGAATGTCGTCGTCGGAACCATCGACCAGGTGCTGCGGTTGGCGTTGAAGACGCGGCATGTGATGTTGCGGCATCTGGCGTTGGCGAACAAGGTCGTGGTGATCGATGAGGTTCATGCCGCAGACAGCTACATGTCCACCTATTTGTGCCGGAGTCTGGAATGGCTTGCCGCGTACGACGTTCCTGTCGTGTTGCTATCCGCGACGTTGCCGCCGGCGCAGCGTCAGTTGCTGATCTCTGCGTACCGTCGCGGCCGCGGAGGCAGCGACACAACGCCAAGGGTGATCGGTGGCGGATACCCGTGCATCACGGTATGGCCGAATCCGGAGATCGGCGTGTCGGTGGCGGCGTCGGGCCGGGTGATCGACGGAATCGAGATCGGGCGGATCGGTGATGATCCCGACGACCTGGCCAGCATGATTGAAGGGACACTGGCTCCTGGCGGGGGAGTAGTGGGGGTGGTGTGCAATACCGTCACCCGCGCGCAGGACACCTTCGAGGCTCTGACACGGGCCGGTTTTGCCGACGAAGAGTTGCTGCTGGTGCACTCACGCTTCGTAGCGACTCATCGGGCCATGCTGGAAGCACATTTGCGGTCGGCGCTGGGACCGCCCGAGAAAAGCACGCGGCCTCCACGATTCGTTGTGGTGGGCACCCAGGTAATCGAGCAGTCACTGGATATCGATGTGGATCTGCTGGTCACCGATTTGGCGCCGATGGATCTGTTGCTTCAGCGGATCGGGCGCCTGCACCGACACCAGAGAAAGCAGCGTCCGGTGCATGTTGAGGCACCGCGGTGCTTGATCCGGGGAGTTGACTGGGATGCTGTACCGCCACTTCCGGTGCCCGGATCGCAGGCGATCTACGGTGGTGCCCGTCTGCTGCGGTCGGCCGCAGTACTCCAAAAACGCAAGGGATTGGCGGTGACTGTGCCCGACGACGTGCCCGGGCTGGTCGCCGATGCCTACCGTGATGACATCGCAGCGCCTGAGACGTGGGCTGCTGCTGACGACGAGTGGCGAACACACGTCGACAATCAGCAGAAACGAGCGCAGTCGTATTTGCTGTCCACTGCTGACAGCGAGAACCCGACCCTGCAGGGGTGGCTGGCGGCGGGGATTCCAGAGGACGCCGACGGTGCCGGTGGGCAGGCGCAAGTGCGGGATGCGGAGGACACCATCGAAGCGATCGTCGTCCAACGTTCTGGTGATGAAGTACGCGTTTTGGCTGACGTGCCCGATATCGGGGGGACGGTCGTGCCGACCGAGACAGAGCCACCACCAGGCCTGGCGAAGCAGGTGGCTGCCTGCACGATCCGCCTGCCCGCGTTTCTGACGCGATATGGCCGCAAGGAGAGGCTGATTCGCGCACTCGAAGACACCTGGTACCCGGGCTGGCAGCACTCCCATTGGCTAGCGGGGGAATTGGTGCTGGAACTGAACGAGGACCGTCGCGCGAGCATAGCGGGGCACGACCTGCAATACGACTCCCGATTGGGATTGCTGGTGACATCTACCCAGGACGCACAATGAATACACCCGCACCGCACTTCGACCTGCTCGATGAGCCATGGATCACCGTCACCGACCACTCCGGCGTCGCGCGGGAGACATCGCTACGCGGCGTGTTCTCCCATGCCGACAGGATCGCCGCACTGGGTGGGGAGGTGCCGACCCAGGAGTTCGCGATCTTGAGGCTGCTGCTGGCGATCCTGCATCGCAGCATCCCGTCCCGGCAAGGAACCGCAGTCGAGATCTGGTCACGACTGTGGGAGCAGTGGCCGAGCAGAGAAATCGACGACTACTTGGTCCAGCACCGCGACCGATTCCAACTGTTCCACCCGGCAACACCGTTCTTCCAAGTTTCCGGCCTGCGTTCGGAAAAAGACGCGGTGAGTTCGCTGGACAAACTGATTGCTGACGTCCCCAACGGCGCGAAGTACTTCACCACTCGCGCCGGGGCCGGGATCGAGCGAATCAGTTTCGCCGAGGCAGCGCGGTGGCTGGTGCACGCGCATGCCTTCGACCCGTCCGGCATCAAGACCGGCGCTGACGGTGACCCGCGTGTTAAAGGTGGCAAGGGCTACCCCATCGGTGTCGCCTGGGCAGGCGGACTGGGCGGGGTGTACCTGGAAGGTACGAACCTGCGAGAAACGCTGCTGCTCAACTTGGTTCTCGCCGATGTCAACGGCGTCCGCTTCAGCGGTAAAGATCTGCCGCCGTGGGAACGAAAATCCGATGGCCCCGGTGTCCGCGACGTCAAGGACTTTGACGGCCCCCGCGGACCGGTCGACTTGTTCACCTGGCAAAGCAGACGCCTGCGCCTGATTGCATCCGGCAGTGCCGTGAGCGGTGTCGTGCTGTGCAACGGGGATGCACTCGAACCGTTCAACAAACATCTGCTCGAACCGATGACCGGCTGGCGTTACAGCGAGATCCAGTCGAAAAAGGCAGCTGAGCCGCGGCATTATCCGTTGACGCATGACCCGGACAAGTCGTTGTGGCGTGGATTGCGTTCTCTGCTTGACGATGTCGCGAGCTCGGCACCGCTGGACGGGCGCGGGATCGCTCCCGGTGTGGTCGAATGGGTTGGCACACTCCTGGGCCGTGGTGTGTTGTCCGAGGGGCATCCGATCCGATTGCACGCGGTCGGGATGCATTACATCAACAACCAGTCGATCGTCGGCGACATCATCGATGACGCCATTGGCTTTTCCGCGGCGTTGCTGGCTTCGGATCCGCGCCTACGTGTCTGCGCAGTCAACGCTGTCCAGGTTGCCGAGGGCGCCGTGGACGCACTCGGGACGCTGGCAGCCAACCTCACTCTGGCATCCGGTGGCGAAGCAGATGGTGCACGCGTGCGAGCGCGCGAAGAAGGTTTCTTCGCACTCGAAGCGCCCTACCGGGACTGGTTGCGTGGCTTGGATCCCCAAGCTCTCGACCACGACATGTCGGCAAGTCAGTGGGAGCAGACGGTGTACAGGATCATCCGTCGCCATGGGGCGGAGTTGATCGCCTCGGCCGGACAGCAAGCCTGGGTCGGTCGCCCGATACGGGATCGGTGGATGGACACCAGCATCGCCGACAGCCGCTTCTACCAACAACTGCGGACTCTGCTGCCGTCGGCATTCACGCAGCCCGCTCATACCTTGGAAGGGGAAACATCGGATGGCGAACGCGCCGACGTCGCGTGGTGAACGAGAAACCGCGCTCGCCGACTATGTAGGCGAAAAGATCACGGCATTACAGGACCGTTATCGGCGGCGTGACAGTGAAGCGCTGGCGGCGATGGCACGGCTGCGCCGCGGCGTCGGAGGACGCCCCGGTGCGGACCCGGCGCTCTGGGAACTGACGCTGGCGGACCTGCAGGAGAAGATCGAGGTCCGCCAGACGATGACCCGCGCCGAGCATGACGGTGCATCAACGGTGTGGGAGCGCGCGGCCTATGACGCGATCACACTGCACGCCCTGCATCAACAGTCCCGCAGCGACCGCATGCACCGTCGCGGTCCCACGATCGGGACAGCCACCGCCGCGCTCGGCGTGCGTGCCGGCGCCCAAGACGCCGTGCGCGCCAGATTCCACGCTCTTGGTACCGCCTCCGATCACGACGCCAGGCTGATCCACCTGAGAGGCCTGATCTCGCAACTACGTAGCTACGACATTGCTCTCGACTACGCCCGCCTCGCCGTGGACCTCTGCCGCCTTGACGACGGCACCTACGCCGAACGCGTGCTGCTGTCATGGGGCCGCGACTACCACCGCAAACCCGCCGCCACGCCGAAGACCAACGACGCACCTGCACCAGGAGACCAGCAGTGACCAGAATGTTCATCGACGTCCACGTCCTGCAGACCGTGCCGCCGAGCAACATCAACCGAGACGACACCGGTAGTCCCAAAACCGCCGTTTACGGTGGCGTGCGCCGAGCACGGGTGTCCAGCCAGGCGTGGAAACGCGCGACCCGCACCGAGTTCCGGGAACTCATCAACCCGGCGAGTTTGGGTGTGCGCACCAAGCGCGTCGTGGAACTTCTCGCCGAACGCATCGGAAGCGCGATACCCGACGCGGACGCGCGACTCGCCGCAGCCACCCAGGTACTGAAAGACGCAGGCATCGGCCTGGAGAAGCCGAGGAAACGCAAAGAGGATGCCGACGACACCGTCGAGCAATCCAAGTATCTGCTGTTTTTGAGCGCCACCCAGATCGACCGGCTCGCGCAATTGGCCATCGCGGCTGCTGGCGGCACCAAGATCGACAAGAGTGCTGCGAAGGCGGCGGCGAACGGCGCCGACAGTATCGATGTGGCGTTGTTCGGTCGGATGGTTGCCGATTCGGCTGACCTGAATGTCGATGCTGCGGCGCAAGTCGCGCACGCCATCAGTGTCCATGCGGTGAACAATGAATTCGACTATTACACCGCTGTCGACGATCGTGCTCCGGAGGACAATGCCGGTGCGGGAATGATCGGCGTGGTCGAGTTCAACTCGTCCACTCTCTATCGCTACGCCACTGTGAACGTGGCGATGCTCGAGGAGAACCTGGGTGACCGGGCCGCCACTGTTCACGCTGTCGAGACGTTCTTGAAGGCGTTTGTGCGGAGCATGCCCAGCGGCAAACAGAACACTTTTGCCAACCGGACCCTGCCTGACGCGGTTGTGTTCAGTGTGCGTACCGATCAGCCGGTCAATTTGGTCACGGCGTTCGAGGAACCGGTCGAAGCTATCGGCGCGGCGCGCGCGATCACAGCCGCCAAAGCACTCGCCACTCGTTATCGCGCGATCGAGTCCGCGTTCGGTGGTGGTGCGACAACGAATTTCGTGGTCACGACTGGTGACGGCGCTGACGCACTCGGCGAGATCGCCGTGCCGGTGTCCTTCGCCGCCGCGGTTGAGGGTGTGACCGAGCGTGTGCGTGCAGCGTTGGGTGTTTTGTCGTGACGGTGCTGGTGATGCGGTTGGCCGCGCCCTTGCAGTCGTGGGGGGTGGCCAGCCGGTTCGCGCGCCGGGAAACTCAGCAGTACCCGTCCAAAAGCGGGATTCTCGGTCTCATTGCCGCCGCTCAGGGACGCCGCAGAACCGACCCCATCGAGGAAGCACTGCAGGGGCTGGCGTTCGGAGTACGTATCGACCAGCCGGGCCGGCTGGTGCGTGACTTCCAAGTCGCACTCAGTATCGACAAGCGGCAGCAGTTTCCGTTGTCGCAGCGCTACTACCTGGCCGACGCGGTCTTTCTTGCTGCCGTTGCGGGGGAACGCCAACTCGTCGAAGGTATCCGCGAAGCCCTGCGCCGCCCGGAGTTCCCGCTGTATCTGGGGCGTCGCTCCTGTCCGGTCACCGAACCGCTCGTCGTAGGCGATCTGCTGGAGCAGTCTCTCGACAATGCGCTGAACGACACCGATTGGCAAGCCGCGCGATGGTATCGGCGCACTCAGCACACGCGGGTGCGGTTGCCGATTTACCGCGACCTTCTGGAGGGCGATCCCGACGGGCAACTTCGTGAACGGGTCCGTGATATGCCGCTGAGCTTCGATCCCGTTCGCCGCGAATACGGATGGCGGACGGTCGTGGAGGACTTCACCACCGTGACCAACCCGGATGGCCGTAACGGTCATCAGCCGCTGGCGGCCTTGGGAGGGGAATGATGTTTCTGTCACGTGTGCCCCTCAACCCGGCACGAGCGGGCACCAGAAAGTTTCTGTCCTCTCCCCAGGTCAGCCATGCTGCCGTGCTGGCGGCCTTTCCTCCCGAACGCTTGACGGGGCCGAGCGAGCGATCCGGGCGGGTGCTGTGGCGCATCGACCGCCGCGACACCGACATCGACCTGTACGTGGTCAGCCCGCACGAACCAGATTTCACGCACGTGGTCGAACAAGCCGGATGGCCGACTACCACCGCGTGGGCTACCCGTAAATACACCCCCTTACTCGACAGTCTCACCGAAGGACAGCAGTGGCATTTCAGGTTGACCACTAACCCCATCCGCTCGGCTATGGACCGGACCGTCGACGGGCCCCTGACTCGTGGCAAACCGACCGGGCTGACCGCCGGTGACCAAATGGCTTGGCTGCAAACGAAAGCCGACAACAACGGCTTCCGGCTCGGTATCTGCCGAAGCCCGCAGGGCGACATCCCTGATGCGACGATCATGCAGCGATCGACCTTGCGTTTCCGGCGCGGCTCGGCGAACATCACGCTGTCCACGGCCACCTACGAGGGGATCCTCGTGGTCACCGATGCACAGAAGCTGCGCGCCGCGTTGATCAACGGTATCGGCCGAGCGAAAGGCTATGGCTGCGGCCTGCTGACACTCGCTCCCGTCGCATGACCGACCAGCCCGCCAGCCGCCCGATCCGCATCGGTGAGCTGGTCCGCGCCCGCGACCGGCTCTCGTTCATCTACCTCGAACGCGCCACCGTGCACCGTGACGGCAACGCTGTCACCGCCACCGACGAACGCGGCGTCGTTCACATTCCGGCAGCCACGATCGGCGCGCTGTTGCTCGGGCCGGGAACGCGGGTGACTCATCAGGCGATGATGCTGTTGGCCGAGAGCGGATCGACAGCGGTGTGGGTCGGTGAACGCGGCGTGCGCTACTACGCGCACGGTCGTAGCCTGGCCAGAAGCTCACGCCTGCTGGAAGCGCAGGCCGCCGCTGTCACCAACCAAACCGCCAGACTGCGCGTCGCGCGGGCGATGTACGAGATGCGGTTTCCCGGAGAGGATGTCGCCGGGTTGACGATGCAGCAGCTGCGTGGACGCGAGGGCGCACGCATCCGCCGCCTCTACCGACTGCACGCCGAGCGCACCGGCGTGACATGGAACCGACGCGACTACGACCCCACCGATTTCGACGCCGGCGACGCCGTCAACCAAGCCCTCTCATCGGCCACCACCTGCTTATACGGAATAGTGCACGCGGTCATCGTCGCGCTCGGCTGCGCACCCGGCCTCGGATTCGTTCACACCGGACACGAGCGTTCTTTCGTCTTCGACCTCGCCGACCTCTATAAAGCCGAATTCGCCATTCCCGCAGCGTTCGACGCTGCCGCCGAAGGAGGTGACGACGTTCCCGCGGCGACTCGCCGCGCAGTTCGAGACGCCGTCCACTCCGGGCGCTTGCTCGAACGCTGCTGCAGCGACATCTACGCGCTTCTGCTGCCCGAAGAACCAGACGGTGCCGCGGAGTGGGACACAGACATCGTCGAGTTGTGGGACCGCAAAGGCAATGTGGCAGGAGGTATTTCCTACGGCGAGGAGGACCTGCCGTGGTAGTTCTCGTGCTCAGCGCTTGCCCCGCCGGCCTGCGTGGCCACCTCACCCGCTGGTTCCTTGAAATCAGCCCCGGCGTGTTCGTCGGCATCGCCAGCGCACGAGTACGTGAACTCGCCTGGCAACGCGTCGTAGAACTGTCCAAAGACGGCCGCGCCATCATGATCCACTCCACCAGAGGCGAACAGCGACTCGCCTTCAAAGTCCACCACCACGACTGGCAACCCACCGACTTCGACGGCATCCACCTCATCCGCCGACCACACACCAGCGACGTCAAACCCGGAGGAGCCCGCGCCGGATGGAGTAAAGCCAGCCGCTACCACCGGGCAGCCAAGAAACGCACCCTCGACCCACCGCGCGAAAGTGAATGAAAATCGACAGGGTTGCCGAAGAACCTGCAGGTCAGGAAGTGTGCTCCCCGCGCCCGCGGGGATGAGCCCTCTCCCGCTTGTCGATCAACTTCTCGTTCTCGGTGCTCCCCGCGCCCGCGGGGATGAGCCCCCAGCACGACCGGCGAAAGCTGGGAGCTCATCGTGCTCCCCGCGCCCGCGGGGATGAGCCCGAGTTCGCCGACCAGGTCGACGAGATCCTCGCGTGCTCCCCGCGCCCGCGGGGATGAGCCCCGCAGCATCGCTCGCTCTGAGGTGCGCTTCGGGTGCTCCCCGCGCCCGCGGGGATGAGCCCCGATCAAACCGCGCGATTTGCGAGAGGCATACGTGCTCCCCGCGCCCGCGGGGATGAGCCCTTCTCGGACAGCTCGGCGCTGGTTTCGGGAGTGTGCTCCCCGCGCCCGCGGGGATGAGCCCCGCCGATCGACCTCGACGCGCTCGGCGCCGGGGTGCTCCCCGCGCCCGCGGGGATGAGCCCCCGTTGCGGATGGCGATGTTCGCCGATTGCGCGTGCTCCCCGCGCCCGCGGGGATGAGCCCCCGCAGCGCTACAGGTGGGTTCGGCGCACCGCGTGCTCCCCGCGCCCGCGGGGATGAGCCCCACATCTTCACAACGAAACTCATGGTGGGGGTGTGCTCCCCGCGCCCGCGGGGATGAGCCCGACTGCCTGCTCGGCGAGTTCGCCGGCGACCCGTGCTCCCCGCGCCCGCGGGGATGAGCCCATCGTCAACAACTGGGATGAGAACGCGAAGAAGTGCTCCCCGCGCCCGCGGGGATGAGCCCATCCTGTGCGGCAAGACCTATCGAGAGGTCACGTGCTCCCCGCGCCCGCGGGGATGAGCCCACAGCAACGCTGAGCCGGATGGAACGGGGCCAGTGCTCCCCGCGCCCGCGGGGATGAGCCCCCGCAGACGATCTACACGTCGAGCCCGGTCAAGTGCTCCCCGCGCCCGCGGGGATGAGCCCTTTCGCTACGTCGGGAGCAACGCATCATGACCAGTGCTCCCCGCGCCCGCGGGGATGAGCCCCGCGCTGAATTCGCTTATCAGCATGTGGAATAGTGCCCCCCGCGTCCGCGGGGATGAACCCTTCAACCGGGGCCGTCCGATGAGGCGCGTGTCGTGCTCCCCGCGCCCGCGGTGATGAGCCCACCGCCGCTACGCCACGCTGAGACATGGTGCTCGTGCTCCCGCGCCCGCGGGGATGAGCCCCCGCTGAGCTTTCTGCAGGACGACTACCGGGGGTGCTCCCCGCGCCCGCGGGGATGAGCCCCATACGAAATGGTTTTCTTGTGTCTTAGGTCAGTGCTCCCCGCGCCCGCGGGGATGAGCCCGACTCCCGCAAAGCCTACGGCGTCAACATCGCGTGCTCCCCGCGCCCGCGGGGATGAGCCCCCTGCCGTCAGGTTCACTCCGACAGCGACTTTGTGCTCCCCGCGCCCGCGGGGATGAGCCCGGCAAGGCCACCACCAGCATGCGCGGCGACTAGTGCTCCCCGCGCCCGCGGGGATGAGCCTTGCCGGTGATCGTGGGCACGTTCGACGAGTGCGTGCTCCCCGCGCCCGCGGGGATGAGCCCCGTGGAACCCATGGTTGGCGTCCTCCGGGTAGCGTGCTCCCCGCGCCCGCGGGGATGAGCCCCCCGCGAACTGGCCCATCGTGGTGCTGCCGGGGTGCTCCCCGCGCCCGCGTGGATGAGCCCTGCTGGTCATGCAGACCGGCCCCAGTCTGCTGGTGCTCCCCGCGCCCGCAGGGATGAGCCCGCGCGGCCTGGTAGACGGTTTGGCGGGTGGCGCGTGCTCCCCGCGCCCGCGGGGATGAGCCCGTTGGTGGCACGCCCCGGGTCACCGTGATCGCGTGCTCCCCGCGCCCGCGGGCCCCGGTGAGATGCTGGTCCGGTGGATGGGCGATCGTGCTCCCCGCGCCCGCGGGGATGAGCCCCCGGCCAGCCCGTATTCCTCGGGGTCGGGGATGTGCTCCCCGCGCCCGCGGGGATGAGCCCTGGGTGCCGTACTCGGTGATCGTGTCGAGGAAGTGCTCCCCGCGCCCGCGGGGATGAGCCCAACGCCAAGTGGTGGGTTCCTGCGGGCGCGAAGTGCTCCCCGCGCCCGCGGGGATGAGCCCGGGTCCACGGCGACAGCTCAAGGGCAGCCGTCGTACTCCCCGCGCCCGCGGGGATGAGCCCGATAGACATCATGGGTCACGTTGTCCATGGTTGTGCTCCCCGCGCCCGCGGGGATGAGCCCTCGCCAGCCGGAAGCGCCGTCTTCGACCGTGAGTGCTCCCCGCGCCCGCGGGGATGAGCCCACGGCGCTCAGCAGCGCGCCGAGGACGATGCCGTGCTCCCCGCGCCCGCGGGGATGAGCCCGGATTCGGGCCGTGGTCGTGGTGGGATACCGAGTGCTCCCCGCGCCTGCGGGGATGAGCCCTCCGTTGCCAACATCGGCGTCGGCGCCCCGCTGTGCTCCCCGCGCCCGCGGGGATGAGCCTTCGCCGGCGCACCGAAGGATGATCGGCACCAGGTGCTCCCCGCGCCCGCGGGGGATGAGCCCGGGCAAAGCGGAATTTTCAGCGCCGTCAATCCGTGCTCTCCGCGCCTGCGGGGATGAACCCACTGGTCGCTGTATGGGGTGGAGGAGGAGGCGTGCTCCCCGCCCCCGCGGGGGATGAGCCCAGAGATGTCGGGTCGCGGTCCCGATTGACGTGCTCCCCGCGCTCGCGGGATGAGCCCGCGGCAGTGATATCGGCGTGCCCGCAGATGCCGTGCTCCGCACGCCCGCGGGGATGAGCCCGAGGAGGACTGGGTTGTCGTCGCGGCCTGCCGGTGCTCCCCGCGCCTGCGGGGATGAGCCCAGGAATTCAGCGTCGACCACGAGCGAATGCGCCTGGTCCCCGCGCTCGCGGGGATGAGCCTTTCGCTTTGTCGTGAGCCGCAACGCATGACCGCCGCCCTTTTGCCATGGAGGAAAGGGGGCGGCTGCAGGCGAGATCGCTTATGGAAGTGGGGCGAAGGCCGCCGCGTTGCTAAGTATTCAGCTGATCGTAGAGCGGCTTCTATCGAGTTCTCGAGCTATTCGGGTGGGATGCCAGCCGTCGAGGTGGTGGTGGGCGAGGGCTCGGGCGACGAGTTCGGGATCGCGACGGCGCGCTGGATCGCGTGCGCACAGTCGTGCCGCCAGTTGAGAGAACTCGCTCGGGGTGTCGTCCCCTGCTGCGACGGCGGGGAGTGTGGTGTCGTGCAGGAGGGCTTGGGTGGCGTTGCCGGTGATGCTGACGGTGGCTGCTGCGCCCAGGAGGGGCCAGAAGAAGGCGTGCGCACGCGGCTTCCGGGCCTCATTAGCTGGCAGGTGTGGGGCGTGCACACTCTTAGGACTCGGCAGGGCGATGGCGGTGTTGGTCATGAAGGTCCCCAAGTGATTGGTGGTTAGCCTGCGGACGACGTAATCGCGTTCGGCTGCTAGGCGGGCACGAGCGGATGTGGTTCGCCGGTGAGGATCGATAGGGCAGCAGCGACTTCGGCGAGATGGGACTTGACGTAGGTCGCGGTGGTGCCGCTGGACTTACCGCGGTGTCCGGCGTATTCGCGGGCGACGGCGTAGCTGAAGGTTCGTTCGACCCAGGTCAAGGTGGTGTGGCGTAGCCAGTGCATGCTGATGCCCTGGGCGGCGACCCAGGGGAGGGTCTCCCCGAGCCGACTCCAGATGTAGTCGAAACGCCGTGCAGTGATGGGTTTTCCGTTGCGGTAGCGCAGCAGTTGCCCGGACCGGGGACTTTTGCGGTGGGCGGCGTGGTCGAGCAGGTGCCGCATCAGAGTGGGGGAGACGGGTTGCCAGCGGTCGCTGCCGTCCTTTTCCCGCAGGAACACCAGGCACTGATCCGAGTCGAGATCGTGCGGACGCAACGCCAGCGCACCGCCTCGCCTGCACGCCGTTTCGATATGCAGGCGCAAGATCAGGCTGTCGAGTTCGGGGTCGTCGCCGCTGGTTGCTGCGGTCCGGCAGATCTCGGCCAACTGGCCCGACGGGATCGCGTAGCGGTGTGAGGGTCGTCGCACGGGCATGGTGAGTTGGCGTGCAGGGTTGTCGGAAGGGCGGATCCAGCCACTGTCCTCGGCGAAGCGGTACACACACCGCGCAGCGCTGACGAAATGCTCCGCGGCGCTGGTACCGCCGCGGGATGCGCGGTTGATGCGAGCATTCGCCTGGATGGTGCGTGCCATCTCGTCCAGATCGGTTTTGGTCGGCTGGTCGAGGCGGTGATCCCGCCAGGCGTGGAGCAGGTGTTCGAAATGGGTGTTGTAAGTCCGTCGTGTGCCTGCCGACAGCCGTGCCCGGACTTTCGGGATGACTTCTCCGAACGTGGGGACATTCGCACTACTGGTGACTAGATCGGCAGGTGAGATGCCCATCTGGGTCAGCAGCAGACGTGCCGCGGCGATTGTTTCCGCGCTGACCGTCGGGATGGTCATCGACGCACCTCCTCGAGCAGTCGCAGGCTGGCCGCGCACAACTCGTCGAGCGCGGCGGGTGGGTGGATCAGCAACTGGTTGCGGATGCGGTGTCCGATGAGGAGAGTGCGGTCACCGACGAACAGGCCCACCTGGCGCCGAAGCCGGTACGGGACGCGGAAGTATCCACCTGCGGCGATGACGGTGTGACCGTCCGGTGACTTTCGAGCCAGCAGCACTCCGGCATCGAGCCGAGTCAGTTCCAGGCGAGTGCCCGGCCGCCAGTCGAGGGCGGCGACGGTGTGCTTGTCGAGGACGCGGCCGCCGTCGCCGATGGTGCACAGCCCATAGACGAGATCGCCGTCGGCGGTACGAACCACGCGGTTCGTGACCTGCGGTCCGTAAATGAGTTCCTGCAAAGGCGACTGCGGCGGGATGACCGGCGCGATCACCGCTGATCACCCCAGCCAGCAAACTTTTCGCCAGCGTCAGATGTGACGGAATCTGGCAGCTGCGCCAGGAATCGTTGCAGGTCAGTAGGTGTTTCCACTGGTCGGCTCCGTGTGTGCGAGGGCACTCGCACACAGAGCACGGATTTCTGTCACGGATGACGTGAATCTGTGCGCGAGAGGGGACTTGAACCCCTACGTCCGTGGACACCAGAACCTAAATCTGGCGCGTCTGCCAATTTCGCCACTCGCGCTTGATGGTACGACCGTCCAAACTCTACCGGGCCAATCGGTCATCGCGAAGCATTGGGTTGGTGTGGCGTACTCGTCAGTAACCTCACCTGGGATTATAACGATTTGGCAAACGTCAATGTGAGGGGCACTCATGTTTCGTACGTGTTGGTAACCCGATGGACCAGCGTGTTCAAACATGAGGCAGAGTCATGTTTACCACTATTCTGGTACGTACGTACTCAAATACTCTCTAGTAGTGGGCGCGCCCAGGGGCAAACGTGAGGATTTCCTCATGATTCTGTGTCATCCTCGCCCGTATCAGGCCGATCAACCGCGATCACTCGTGAACCGGTAGGGACCGGCGTGTCGCCGAGGCATGTCGCATGGAGAAGGAAGTCGAAGCGTCTTGACGATCAACGAGAGCACCAAGACCGAAGCCGGACAGAGCACGAAGGTGGCTGCCGCCGCCGGGAAGGCCGCGTCGGGCGGGGCGCGGTCGCCGCTGTTGGATCGTCTGCTCGGCGGCGTGTCGTACGCGCTCGCCTTCGGTGGGCAGGGTGCGCAGTGGCTGAGCGAGCTGGAGGAGATCGCGCGCGACAGTGCGCTGGAGCCGGAGCTGACCGCGCTGGTCAACGAGGCGGCGGCGCTGTTGGAGCCGGTCGCGGCGCAATTGCTGGTGGTTCGTCCGGTCGGCTTCGACCCGATCGGCTGGATGCTGGAGAACGAACTCGCCGACGGTGACGAGGGCGAGATCTCCGCGGCCCCGTCCGACGCCGTACTGCGCTCGGCGGCGGTGTCCATGCCCGGTGTGCTGCTGACCCAGGTGGCGGCCGTGCGGGCGCTGCGGCTGCAAGGCTTGGATCCGGCCGAGCACGCGCCGGTCGCGATCGTCGGGCATTCGCAGGGTCTGCTCGCCGCCGCCGCGGTCGAAGCCGGTGGCGCCCGCGACGCGGAGCTGCTCGCGGTAGCCCAGATGATCGGCGCCGCAGCGGGTTTGGTCGCGCGGCGGCGCGGGCTGATGCCGGTGGGCGAGCGCTCGCCGATGGTCGCGGTATCCAATGTCGATCCCGAGCAGCTCGGCGCCGTGGTGGCCGAGGTGTGTGACGGATCCGATCCCGCTGCGGCCGTGGTGGTCTCGATCCGCAACGGACGTCGGCGCGCGGTGCTGTCCGGGCCGCCCGCGCAGCTGGAGCGGGTGCGGCAGCGGTGCACGCAGATCCACGACGAGCAGGCGCGCGAGCGCGACGCGAAGGTGCGCGGCGGCTCGGTGTTCGCTCCGGTCTTCGAGGACGTGGCCGTCGACGTGGCGTTCCACCACCCGGCGCTGGCCGACACCGTCGACCTGGTGAGCAGCTGGGCCGACCAGTGCGGCCTGGACAAGGAGCTGGCGGGCGAGCTGGCGCGGCAGATCCTGGTCGATCCGATCGACTGGGTGGCCGTCGTCGAGGGCGTGATCTCCGCGGGCGCGGAGTGGATCCTTGACCTGGGCCCGGGCGACCTGCTCTCCCGCGTCACGGGGGGCACGTTGAAGGGCACCGGCCTCGGCATCATCGCGGCCGCTACCCGCGCCGGACAGCGCAGCCTGCTGACCCCCGGTGCCGCGCCGGAGCCGGCGGCCCCGTGGTCGGCGTTCGCGCCGCGGCCGGTGCGGCTGCCCAACGGGCGCATCGTGGTCGAGACGGCCTTCACCAAGCTGACCGGGCGCTCGCCGATCCTGCTCGCGGGCATGACTCCGACCACGGTCGACGCGAAGATCGTCGCGGCCGCGGCGAACGCGGGCCACTGGGCGGAGCTGGCCGGCGGCGGGCAGGTGACCGAGCAGATCTTCGCCGACCGGGTGGCCGAGCTGCGGACGCTGCTGCACCCGGGGCGCTCGGTGCAGTTCAACTCCTTGTTCCTCGACCCCTACCTGTGGAAGCTGCAGCTGGGCGGAAAGCGACTGGTGCAGCGGGCCCGCACGGCAGGCGCCCCGTTCGACGGCGTCATCGTGACGGCGGGCATTCCCGAGCTGGAGGAAGCTGTCGCGCTGATCCAGGAACTCACCGAGGTCGGGATCAGCCACGTCGCGTTCAAGCCGGGCACGGTCGCCCAGATCCGGGCCGTGCTGCGCATCGCCGACGAGGTCCCGGACTACCCGGTGATCATGCACATCGAGGGCGGCAAGGCCGGTGGTCACCACTCCTGGGAGGACCTGGACGACCTGCTGCTGGACACCTACTCCGAGCTGCGCAACCGCGCCAATGTCGTGGTGTGCGTCGGCGGTGGCATCGGAACCCCCGAGCGCGCGACGGAGTACCTCACCGGCCAGTGGGCGGTCCGGCACGGCTACCCGGTGATGCCGCTGGACGGCGTGCTGGTCGGCACGGCGGCCATGGCCACGCTGGAGGCCACCACCGCGCCGGAGGTCAAGCAACTGCTCGTGGACACTCCCGGCACGCCCGACTGGGTCGGTGCGGGCACCGCGTCCGGCGGCATGGCCTCGGGCCGCAGCCAGCTGGGCGCCGACATCCACGAGATCGACAACGCCGCTTCGCGCACCGGCCGACTGCTGGACGAGGTCGCGGGCGACGCGGAGGCGGTCGCGGCGCGTCGCGACGAGATCATCGCGGCGCTGAACGCCACCGCCAAGCCGTACTTCGGCGACCTGGCCACCATGACCTACCAGGACTGGCTGGAGCGCTACGTCGAGCTCGCGGTCGGGTTGGACCGGCGCAAGGACTTCGACTGCGGCAGCGACCTGGGCGACGCGATCGCCGAGGCGACGCGTTCGGTGTGGCTGGACATCACGTGGCGGGACCGGTTCGCGGAGATGGTGCGCCGCACCGAATCCCGGCTGCACCCGGCCGACCGCGGCGAGATCCCCACGCTGTTCGCGAGTGACGACGACTTCGAGAACCCGGTCGCGGCGCTGTGCGCCTTGAAGGACGCCTACCCCGCCACGGCGCAGACGCTGCTGCACCCGGCCGACGTCCCGTTCTTCATCGCGTTGTGCAAGACCCCCGGCAAGCCGGTGAACTTCGTGCCCGTCGTGGACGGCGACGTGCGTCGCTGGTGGCGCTCGGATTCGCTGTGGCAGGCGCACGATCCGCGCTACTCGGCCGATCAGGTGTGCGTCATCCCCGGCACGGTCGCGGTCGCGGGCATCACCCGGGTCGACGAGCCGGTCGGCGAACTGCTCGACCGCTTCGAACAGGACACGGCGTACTCCCTGGTGCGCGCGGGCGTGGCGCCAACCCCGGTGGACGCGCGTCGCACGGCGGGCGTCACGAGCGGCCCGATCGACGCCGTGCTGGCCGCCCCGGACGTGCAGTGGGCCGGACGCACCGCGATCAGCCCGGTGCACCGGCTCGGTGACCTGTCCGAGTGGGTCGTCGACGGCAAGGGTGCGGTGCATCCGCCCACCGGCGCGACGCTGGTCGAGACCCCAGGCTCCGAGCCGGAGCACGCCTACGTGGAGCTGACCGTCCCGCTGCTGGCGGGCAACGCGGTGCGCATCCGGATCACCGTGCCGACCTCGGTCTACAACGGTGGCGCCCCGGTCGTCACCGAGGCCGACGCCGACGAGGCCATGGCCGCGCTGCTCGCGGTCGCCGCGGGCCAGGATCTGCCCGAGGTCAAGGGCAAGGTCGCCCACGTGAATCTGGCCTGGACGCCGGATCTCATCGCCGATCACGCCGGGGTCACCGGCTCCGGCCTGCCCGCCACGCTGAGCACGCTCGGCCGCACCGTGCCGGACGTGCTGGTCGGCGCGTGCTGGCCCGCCGTGTTCGCGGTGCTCGGCGCGACCCGCACCGCGAAGGGCGAGAGCGTCATCGAGGGCATGCTCGACCTGGTGCACCTGGACCACCAAGTGCACCTCGCCGGTGCGCTGCCCGCCGAGACCAGTGTGCTGGCGGTGCGCGCGGAGGCCGGTGAGACCGTCGACACCGACCTGGGCCGGGTCGTCGAGGTGCACGTGCGGATCACCGCCATGCTGGACAAGCCCGAGACCGGGATGTCGATGCCGGTGCTGGCCACCCTCACCGAGCGGTTCGCGATCCGCGGGCGCAACGGCGCGGGCGAACTGGCCGATCCGCCGCGCGCGGCTGGCACGGTGTCCGACGCGGCCACCGACACCCCGCGCAGGCGTCGCCGCGACGTCACGATCGTGGCTCCGCGCACCATGCACGCCTTCGCCGCCGTCTCCGGCGACCACAACCCGATCCACACCAGCGATGCCGCGGCGAAGCTCGCCGGGCTCGGCAGCCCGATCGTGCACGGCATGTGGCTGTCGGCGGCCGCGCAGCACGTCGTGTCGGCGGTCGATCCCACGAGTTCGGTACCCGCGCGGACGGTGACCGCGTGGACCACCCGGTTCCTCGGCATGGTCCGTCCCGGGGCGCAGATCGATGTGCGCGTCGAGCGGGTAGCGCTCGACGCGGGCAGCGAGGTCGTCGAGGTCTCCTGCCGCACCGAAGGCGAGCTGGTGATGACCGCGACCGGTCGCACCGTGGCGCCGAAGACCGTCTACGCCTTCCCCGGACAGGGCATCCAGCGCAAGGGGATGGGGCTGGACGCCCGCTCCCGGTCGAAGGCGGCCAAGGAGATCTGGGACCGCGCGGACAAGCACACCCGTGCGGCGCTCGGCTTCTCGATTCTCGCCGTGGTGCGCGACAACCCGACCTACCTGAAGGCGCGCGGCGTCGAACACCGCCACCCGGACGGCGTGCTGCACCTGACCCAGTTCACCCAGGTCGCCATGGCGACCCTCGGCGTCGCCCAGGTGGCGGAACTGCGCGAGTCCGGTGCGTTCGTCGAGGGCGCGCTGCTCGCGGGCCACTCGGTGGGCGAGTACAACGCGCTCGCCGCCGTCGCCGGAGTGCTGCCGCTGGAGGCGGTGCTCGAGGTCGTGTTCCAGCGCGGTTCCGCGATGCACGAGCTGGTGCCGCGGGATGCGCAGGGACGCAGCGACTATCGGATGGCTGCGATCCGGCCCTCACAGATCGGATTGCCCGACGCGGAGGTCGTCGGCTTCGTCAAGGAAGTCGGCGATCGGGTCGGGGAGTTCCTCGAGGTGGTCAACCTGAACCTGCGCGGTTCGCAGTACGCGATCGCGGGCACGGTGGCCGGGCTGGA
This sequence comes from Nocardia sp. NPDC051911, assembly GCF_040681035.1. Taxonomy (NCBI): domain Bacteria; kingdom Bacillati; phylum Actinomycetota; class Actinomycetes; order Mycobacteriales; family Nocardiaceae; genus Nocardia; species Nocardia sp. NPDC051911. Next base: position 87,261 of record NZ_JBFAXY010000011.1, on the reverse strand, counting down.
CGCGCTGGAGCAGGAGATCGACCGTCGTCGCGCCGAATTCGGCGGCAAGCGGGCGTTCATCCTGGTCCCCGGCATCGACGTGCCGTTCCACTCGACGGTGCTGCGCAAGGGCGTTCCGGAGTTCCGGCAGAAGCTCGAGCAGCTGCTGCCGGTGGATCTGCGCCCGGAGACCTTGATCGGCCGCTACATCCCGAACCTGGTGCCGAGGCTGTTCACACTCGAGCGGGCGTTCGTGCAGGAGATCGCGGACCTGGTGCCGTCCGAACCGCTCGCGGAGGTGCTGGCCGACTTCGACAGCTGGGCCGCCCGGCCGACCGAGTTGTGCCGCGTGGTGCTGATCGAGTTGCTCGCGTGGCAGTTCGCCAGCCCGGTGCGCTGGATCGAGACCCAGGACCTGCTGTTCACCGACCCCGCACAGGGCGGCCTCGGCATCGAGCGGTTCATCGAGATCGGTCTCGGCGCGACGCCGACGGTGGCCAACCTGGCCAGCCAGACGTTGAAGCTCCCCGCTTTCGGCGGAGCCAAGGTGGAAGTGCTCAACATCGAGCGCGAGGCGGCGATCGTCTACGCGACCGACACCGATCCCGCCCCGGTCGACGAGCCGGTGGAGGAGCCTGCCGCCGCAGCGGCTCCGGCAGCGACCGTCGCCGCCGCACCCGTGGCCGCGCCCGCCCCGAGTTCGGGCGGCCCGCGTCCGGACGACATCGCGTTCACCGCCGCCGACGCCACGCGCGTGCTGATCGCGCTGTGGACCAAATTGCGACTGGACCAGATCGGCCCGGTGGACACCATCGAGGGCCTGTGCGACGGCGTTTCCTCCCGGCGTAACCAGCTGCTGGTCGACCTCGGCTCCGAGCTCTCGCTCGGCGCGATCGACGGCGCGGCCGACGCCGACATGGGTGCGCTGTCCGCGACGGTGGAGCGGCTCGCCCGTACCTACCGTCCGTTCGGCACGGTGCTCACCGACGCCATCGGCGACCATCTGCGCAAGGTGTTCGGGCCGTCCGGCAAGCGTCCGGCCGCCATCGCGGACCGGGTCAAGAAGGTCTGGGAACTCGGTGACGGGTGGGCCAGCCACGTGACCGCCGAGGTGTCGCTGGGCACCAGGGAAGGCACCAGCGTGCGTGGTGGCGACCTGGGCGGCCTCGTCTCCGGCGCGCTGGGCGACGCCGCCTCGGTCGACGCGGCCATCGATGCCGCCGTGCAGGCCGTCGCGGCCCGTCGCGGTGTCGCGGTGTCGCTGCCCTCGGCGGGCGGCGGTGGCGGTGCGACCGTCGACGCCGCCGCGCTGGGCGAGTTCACCGAGCAGATCACCGGACGCGACGGCGTGCTCGCCACGGCCGCGCGCGTCGTACTGGAACAGCTCGGACTTTCCGAGCGCGTCTCCGCGCCGGAAGCGACCGACAACTCCCTGGTCGATCTGGTGTCGGCCGAACTCGGTTCGGACTGGCCGCGTCTGGTGGCGCCCGCGTTCGACGCCCGCAAGGCGGTGCTGCTGGACGACCGGTGGGCCACGGCGCGCGAGGACTTGGCCCGGCTGTGGCTCGCCGACGACGCAGGCAGCGCGAACGGACCGGTCACCGGGTTCATCGGTGCGGGGGAAGCCGTTGCGGCGCAGGCGAACTGGTGGCGGCAGCGGGCGATGCACGAAGCGCGCTCGGTGCTGGCCGGCCTGTACGAGCGCATCGCCGAGGCGGCGCTGAGCACGGAGGAGCCCGGGCTGTGGTCCTCCGACATCGCGGTGATCACCGGCGCCAGCAAGGGATCCATCGCGGCGGCGACGACCGGCAGGCTGCTCAGCGGTGGCGCCACAGTCGTGGTCACCACGTCGTCGCTGAACGACGAACGCCTCGCCTTCTACCGGAAGCTCTACCGCGACAACGCCCGGCACGGCGCGGCTCTGTGGGTGGTGCCCGCCAACATGGCGTCCTACCAGGACGTCGACGCCCTGATCGACTGGATCGGCACCGAGCAGGTCGACAGCGCGGGCGGCGCGAAGATCAAGGTCAAGGACGCGATGACGCCCACGCTGCTGCTGCCGTTCGCGGCGCCGCGAGTGGCCGGTGACCTCGCGGACGCGGGCGCGCGCGCCGAAATGGAGATGCGCGTGCTGCTCTGGTCGGTCGAACGGCTGATCGGCGGGCTGTCCAAGCTGGGCGCCGATCACGACGTGGACGCGAAACTCCACGTGGTGCTGCCGGGTTCGCCCAACCGCGGCATGTTCGGCGGCGACGGCGCCTACGGCGAGTCGAAGGCGGCGCTGGACGCGGTGGTCGCCAAGTGGCGGGCCGAGAAGTCGTGGTCGACCCGGGTCACCCTGGTGCACGCGCTGATCGGCTGGGTGCGCGGCACCGGCCTGATGGGCCACAACGACCCGATGGTTGAGGCGGTCGAGAAGGCGGGTGTGCAGACCTGGTCCACCGCGGAGATGGCCGACGAGTTGCTCAAGTGGTGCACCTCGCGGGCCCGCCAGGTGACCGCGACCGGCCCGCAGCAGATCGACCTGACCGGTGGGTTGGCCAGGGCCAAGCTGGACCTGCCCGCGCTGGCCAAGCAGGCCGCGGAGCAGGCGGAGGCGGAGACCGACGCGGACGCGGGTCGCACGATCGCCGCACTGCCGGCGCCGCCGACCGTGACCTCCGCGCTGCCGGTGCCCGAGTGGGGCGAGGTGACGGTGGATCCGGCCGACATGGTGGTCATCGTCGGCGCGGGCGAGCTGGGCCCGTACGGCTCGGCGCGCACCCGATTCGAGATGGAGGTCTCCGACGAACTGTCGGCGGCGGGCGTGCTGGAACTGGCTTGGACCACCGGCATGGTCACCTGGGAGAACGACCCGAAGCCGGGCTGGTACGACGCCGCGTCCGGTGACTACGTCCCCGAGCACGAGCTGGCCGAGCGTTACCACGACGCCGTGGTCGCCCGTTGCGGTGTGCGCCGCTACGAGGACGACGGCGCCATGACCGACAATTCGGCCCCACTGATGACCTCGGTCTTCCTCGACCAGGACCTGTCGTTCACGGTGGGCGGCGAGGCCGAGGCGCGTGCCTTCCACGCCGCCGATCCGGAGCACACGGTGATCACACCGGTCGCGGACTCCGGCGACTGGACGGTGACGCGCCGAGCGGGCACGGAGATCCGCGTGCCGCGCCGGGCCAAGCTCTCGCGCACCGTCGGCGGCCAGATCCCGACCGGCTGGGACCCGACCATCTGGGGCATCTCGCCCGATATGGCCGCTTCGGTGGACCGGGTCGCGCTGTGGAACATCGTCTGCACGGTCGACGCGTTCATCGGCTCCGGGTTCAGCCCCGCTGAACTCATGAGCTGGGTGCACCCCTCGCTGGTCGCCAACACGCAGGGCACCGGCATGGGCGGCATGTCCTCGATGCGCTCGCTGTACATCGACAACCTGCTCGGTGAGTCGCGGCCGAACGACATCCTGCAGGAGGCGCTGCCGAACGTGGCGCTGGCGCACGTGGTGCAGTCCTACGTCGGCAGCTACGGCGCGATGGTGCATCCGGTGGCGGCCTGCGCGACCGCCGCGGTGTCGGTCGAGGAGGGCGTCGACAAGATCCGGCTGGGCAAGGCCGATCTGGTCGTGGCAGGCGGCTACGACGATCTCGGCATCGAAGGCATCGTCGGCTTCGGTGACATGTCGGCCACCGCGGATTCCGCGGCCATGAGCGCCAAGGGCATCAGCGACCGGTACTTCTCCCGCGCCAACGATCGCCGCCGCGGCGGGTTCATCGAATCGCAGGGCGGCGGCACGGTCCTGCTGGCGCGCGGCAGCGTCGCGCTGGAGATGGGCCTGCCGGTGCTGGGCGTGGTGGCCTACGCGCAGTCCTTCGCCGACGGCGTGCACACGTCCATCCCGGCTCCGGGCCTGGGCGCGCTGGGCGCCGGTCGTGGCGGGACGGAATCCCGGCTGGCGACCGAACTGCGCAAGCTCGGCGTCACCCCGGACGAGATCGCGGTGGTGTCCAAGCACGACACCTCGACGGCCGCCAACGACCCGAACGAGTCGGAACTGCACGAGCGGCTCGCGACGGCCATCGGGCGCTCGGACGGCGCTCCGCTGTTCGTCGTCTCGCAGAAGACCCTCACCGGGCACGCGAAGGGCGGGGCGGCCGCATTCCAGCTCATCGGCCTGTGCCAGGTGCTGGAGCAGGGCGTCATCCCGCCGAACCGCAGCCTCGACTGCGTCGACGAGAAGATGCTGGCCTTCCCGCACCTGGTGTGGCTGCGCGAACCGCTGCGGCTGGGCGGGCGCCTTCCGCTGAAGGCGGGTCTGGTCACCTCGCTCGGCTTCGGCCACGTGAACGGTCTGCTGGCGATCGTGCACCCGGAGGCGTTCATCCAGGCCATCGAGCCGGGACGGCGCGAGGAGTACCAGCGCACGGCGCAGGAGCGTCAGCTGACCGGCCGCCAGCGGTTCGTGGAGGCGATGTGCGGCGGCGCGCCGCTGTACGAACGTCCCGCGGATCGCAGGCTCGGCGGGGAGGGCACCCCGTCCCAGCGGGCGCGTCAGCTGGAGGCCGACGTGCTGCTCTCGCCGGAGGCGCGCCTGGATCAGGACGGCGCCTACCGCGCGAAGGGCATCGGATGCGCGTAACCGGAAGCGCGGCGGGGCAACTCGCCGCGCCGGGTCCGTGCGCGGGCTCGCCGAGGACGTCGTAGGCTGGCCGCCTATGACGATCCTCGGTATCGGCTTGGACTTGGTGACCATCTCCGAGTTCGCCGAACAGCTCGAACGCGCCGGAACGACGATGCTCCGGGAAAGTTTCACCGCGGGTGAGCGGCGCTACTGCCAGAGCAAAGGGACCGACCCGGCGCGCAGCTACGCGGCGCGGTGGGCGGCGAAAGAGGCGGTGCTCAAAGCATGGGCGTCGTCGCGGTTCGCCCGCCGCCCGCAGATCGGGGACAACCCCTATCCGCTGATCGAGGTGGTCAACGACGCGTGGGGCAGGCCGAGCATCAAGCTGCACGGCCTGGCCGCCGAATTCCTGCCCCGGGTAAGGGTTCACCTGTCGCTGACCCACGACGGCGACACCGCCGCCGCGATGGTGGTGCTGGAGGACCCGGGCGAGCTGGCCGACCTCATCGAAGGCCGCGACAGCGCCGGTTGAGTCGCGCGGTTGGTCCCGGTTCCGGCCGGGACCACCACTTATTTTTGGCCGCCGGTCCGCGATTCCTTCTCCGCGACCAGCAGGTAGGCGACCATCAGCCGCTTGAGTTCGGCGACCGCTTCGGCGCTGCTCTGCTCGTCCTGCACGGAGAAGTTGAGCATCGAATAGACCACGTGCACCAGCACTTCCGCCATCATGGTGCGCCGTGCCCGCGGGGTGCGCGGCGTGAGCGGGCGCAGCATCTGCGACACGACCTCGGCGAACTGCTTCTCGTGGATCGCCCCGGTGGCCCGGGTGGACGGCGTGGACTGCATGGCCAGCCACACCTCCCGCCGGGACGGGTCGGTCATCCAGAGGTTGGCCAGGTGGTCGACGAACTGGTTCATGTGCCGCAACCAGTCCAGCGAGGGAATCTCGCCGTGGAAGTCGGCCAGCTCCTGGGAAACGGCAACCAGATCTTGGCGATTCAGCTCACAGACGATGACGTACTTGTTGGCGAAGAACTGGTACAGCGTGCCGATCGGCACCTCCGCCCTGGCCGCCACCTCCTCGCAGGTGAACGACTCGAACCCGACCTCGACGAGCAGCTCCCTGGACGCCTGGAGTAAGGCGTCGAACTTTCGTTTGCTGCGTTCCTGCGTCGGCCGGCGTCGCGGCATGAGCTCCTGTGGGTCGTCCTGCAGCTCCAACGCAGGGTCCAGACGGTGCTTCACCCTGGCCTCCGCGCGTACTTCCACGCATCCAGGCTAACGGTAGGGACAAGCGTGCGATACGCGCATCCGCCGTTCGCGTCCAGCTGACTTGATTTCCGCTACCCATCCGTAACCGATGCGGCATCGAACATATACCGAGCGCGCGTGCATCGCGACGTGTGTTCCGAGCAGGGGAATCCATGGGGCTCATGGCTTTCGGCAAGCCCGTGAGCTCGGTCAATGCACAGAGGGGAAGGCGTGATCAGTGGTAGCTGAATCTGTGGTGACTCTCGGCGTTTCGACCGAACGCGGTGCCGTGCACGCGGTAGCGCTCGCCGACGGCAGGAAGCTGGCCGATCGGGTGCTGCTGCGCCGGATCGAGCGAACGGACGGCGACAGCAAGGCGGACGTGGCCGAGGCGGTCGAGACCGCGCTGGACGCCCTGGCCGCCGGGCTGGGCTCGGAGCGGGAAGTCGGTGGCGTAGCCGTCGCCTATCGGGACGCCGCGGAGCGGCGCGCCATCGTGACCCGGCTGGCGGCAGGCCCGTGGCACAGCGCCTCGCTGGTCTCGGTGAAATCGGCCCACCTGAGCGTGGCGAGCATGATGACGTGGCTCGACGCCTACGACAACCTGCTGGTGTGCGAGGTGGTGCCCGGGTACCACGCGTTCACCCTGGTCGACCGGGGCCGCCGCCGGGTGCTCGCCGCCGTGGGGCAGGCGGGCCGGGCGACGCCCCGGTCGCTGGGCATCGGCGTCACGGCGGCGTGGGATCAACTGGACGCGGCCGGCGCGCGGCCGGACGCGGTGGCGCTGATCGGCTCGGCGGGCGCGGGCTCCGCGGTGCTGAGGGCGATCGAGAAATTCGGGGCTCCGGTGATCCCCTGCACCGTAGGCGCTTTCGCGTCCGCCGCGGGCGCGGCGTTGAGCGCCCGGCTGGAGCAGGACAGTTACGTCGGGCCGGTGAGCGAGTCGAGTCGGGCGCGCGGCGGCGTCGCGGTGTTCGCCGCGGCCGGTGTGCTGGCAAGCGGAATGGTCGTCGGCGGGAGCTATCTGCTGAACGATTCCGCGCAGCCGACACCGACCGTCGTGGCGGACGCCCGGATCGAGGGCGCAGGCGCGACGCATCCGGTAGAGCCGGTCCGTCCCGCGGACACCGAGGCGGACGAGTCGTTCGACGGGCCGCGGGGCGGCGACGCCACCACGACCGGAGTGTGGCTTCCGGACCAGCGCGGGGGGCTCGCCCCGCGGCATCGTCCGTTGCCGTTGGTCGCCGCAGACGCGACAACCAGGCCGGAGACGGAAACCCCGGAGCCGCTCCTGCCGGGGACCGGGGTCCCGACCGATCGCAAGGTGGGCGCACCCGACGCCGCGTTGCTGTTCCCCGGTGAGGCCCCACCACCCGCCGTGTTCACCCCGGAAGCCGCGGACTGGTGGGACGAGCACCTTCGCCTGATGGCGCAGTGGGCAGCCCAGCAGGTGTGGCAGGTCTGATCCGATCCACCCGACTTCGGCCCGGCGCCCCTGCGGCGCCGGGCTTTTCGTTGCCCGCGCTACACCGACAGATCGCGGCGCAACTTGGCGACGTGGCCGGTGGCGCGGACGTTGTACTGCGCGACGGCGATCTTGCCCGCTTCGTCCACCAGGAAGGTCGAGCGGATGACGCCGACGACCGTCTTGCCGTACATGGTCTTCTCTCCGTACGCGCCCCACGCGGTGAGCACGGCGCGATCGGGATCCGACAGCAGCGGGAAGGTCAGCCGTTCCGCGTCGCGGAACTTGGCCAGCTTGGCGGGCTTGTCCGGTGAGATGCCGACGACGTCGATGCCCGCGCCGTCCAGGTCGGCCAGGTTGTCGCGGAAGTCGCAGGCTTGCTTGGTGCAGCCGGGCGTGCTCGCGGCGGGGTAGAAGTACACGATCACCTTGCGACCGCGGTAGTCCGACAGCGAGACGTCCTTGCCGTCGGCGTCGGGAAGCGTGAAGTCGGGGGCGGTGTCGCCCGGGGAGAGTCGTTGGTTGGTGGTCACCTTCTGCACGGTATCCGAAGGTCCCGACCGGAGATCCTCGCGCGGCCGGATAGCGGCGCGTGGCGGCGGATAGACTCGTCCGCGAGCCCCGGGTGCTCCGCGAACGGCCGAGCGTGCGGCCCGATTCGTGCACCGGGTGCGGCAATCGACAACAGGAGGGTGGAACGTGGCAAGGGATACCGAGCGGATCGAGCAGGAGATCGAGGCCGCCCGCACTCGGCTGGCGAGCACGCTCGACGAACTCGCGGTACGCGCGGACCCGCATCGGATCGCGGACGACACCAAGCAGATCGTGGTCTCGAAGCTGAACGAGCCGAAGGTGAAATACAGCCTGATCGGCGCCGCCGCGGTCGTCGTCGGGCTGGTGCTGCTCAAGATCTTCCGCTGAGCTGGAAAAACGACGACACCCGGTGTGGCGATGCCCACCGGGTGTCGTCGTTTCGCGGTCGGTTCAGACCGTCGGGCAGGCGAAGCCGTCGCCGTCGGGATCCAGGTGCGGGCCGTAGCCCGGTTCGCCGCGGAACAGCGGCGCGTGTCCCGCGGCGCGGGCGTCGTCGCAGTTGGCGTAGGCGCCACCGGCCGAACCGGTCTGCGACAGACCGGCCGAGCCGGTCGCGGCGGAGCCGGTGTCGACGGCCGAGGAGCCGGTTCCGGCGGATCCGGACGGAGGGGCGGCTAGGGCGGCAGGAGCCGCGAGAAAGGTCAATCCCGCGATGGCCGCGCTGACGGAGAGCCGGCGAACGTTCATGTATTCCTCTATGTATGTGGTTGCTGCGGTGGATGGGCGTCCGACCGGACGCCGCATCCACTGTTGTGACGGGCCGCTCTCTTGTCAACCTCGCGGGGACGGAACTAGGGGATTAGGGGATCGCACCCAGTGCCGTGGCTCAGGAGGTCGTCCCGATGCCGCGGATGTGTTCCGCTGGGATGTTTCCCATGCGTCCGGCCTGGTAGTCCTCCATCGCTTCGATGATCTCCGCGCGAGTGTTCATCACGAACGGCCCGTACTGCACCACCGGTTCGCGGATCGGCTGTCCGCCGAGCAGCAGGACTTCGAGCGCTCCGGTCCGATTGTCTTGGCGCGCATCGGCTGTCACGCTGATCGCGTCTCCGCGGCCGAAGACCGCGAGCTGCCCCTCGTTCAGCGGCCTGCGCTCCGCGCCCACCGTGCCGCTGCCGGATAGCACGTACGCCATCGCCGTGAACTCTTGCGGCCAAGGTGTTTCGAGGATTCCGCCGGGCGTGATCGACGCGTGGGCGTAGGCGATCGGGGTGTATGTCGAACCGGGGCCGGTGAATCCGCCGACCTCTCCGGCGATGAGCCGCACCAGCGCGCCGCCGTCGTGCGAACTCACCAGCGTCAGTTCGCGAGCGCGCAGGTCCTGGTAGCGCGGCGTGGCGAACTTGAGCGCGCGCGGCAGGTTCACCCACAGCTGGATGCCGTGGAACCAGCCGCCGGAGGCGACCATCTCCTCCGGCGGGACCTCGTCGTGCAGGATGCCGGAGCCCGCGGTCATCCACTGGGTGTCGCCTTCGCCGATGACGCCGCCGCCGCCCTGCGAGTCGTGGTGCACCATGGTGCCGTCGAGCATGTAGGTGACCGTCTCGAAGCCGCGGTGCGGATGCCACGGTGCACCCTTCGCCTCGTGCGGTTCGTAGGCGACCGGACCCATCTGGTCGAGCAGGATGAAGGGATCGGCCGTGCGCAGATCCATGCTGGGGAACGGCCTGCGCACCTCGAATCCCGCGCCTTCGCGCTGTTTGTGCGAGGTGACCACGCTCCGGACCGGCCGTTGGCGCAGGGTCGCGTCCGGGCGGGGGAGGCGTGGCAGGACCATGATGTCGGGAACAGTGACGGCGGGCATGGGGACCTCCTCGGGAGTTGGTGTCCATGTCAACCAACGGTGACTACACTTCATTCCCATGGTCCGGTGGTTGAGTGACGACGAGCAGGCGACGTGGCAGGCCTACGTGCGGCTGCGCCAGCGTTTGGACGGGGCGATTTCCGCCGGGCTGGCCGAGGACGGCCTGTCCCTGGCGGACTACGAGCTGATGGTGGCGTTGTCGGCAGCCGCCAACGGGTGTCTGCGCGCCAAAGAGCTCGCCACCGAGGTGTGCTGGGAGAAGAGCCGGCTGTCCAAGCATCTGGCCAGGATGGACGCGCGCGGACTGGTCGAGCGGCGCCCCGCCGAGGAGGATGCCCGCGGCATCATCGCGCAGCTCACGCCGCAAGGGCGGGTGGCGCTGGAGCGGGCCGCGCCCAACCATGTCGATCTGGTCCGTCGCGTCTTCGTCGAGCTGATGACGCCGGGTGAGGCGCGTGCGTTGCGCGCGCTGGCGGACAAGGTGGTCACCGAGGTCGAGCAGGTGACCGAACTCGGCGCCTGATCGCCGTTCCCGCCGCTATCCGGCTTCGGTGTCGTGCCGCCGCCATCGACGCCACCACTGGCGGCGTGGACGCGGCGCGATGCGGCCGGCCTGCGCTCCGGCGGGGCCGGTGGCTTCGAGGCTGGGTTGCGCGCGTTTCGGCCCTGCGACCTCGCGTGCGCGCCTCCATTGCTCGACGATCTCGTCCGCGTTCACCGGAGCGATCGGCACGAACGGTCCTTGCGGCATCCGCAGCCACTCCACGATGCGTTTGTTGAGTTCGCTCACGGCGGCTCGCACCTCCCGCTCGCCGGTCGCATCACGCACGGTCTCGGGCAAGTGCTCGATATCGCGTCGCAGCAACAGCGACGGGGGCAGCAGCGCGTCACCGCTGACGCCTTCGCGACGCAGATATGCGCGCAGCCACCAGTCCTCGTCGGGAGCCGTGCCCACTCCGGGAATCGGTTTGCCGGTACCGGGCAGATTGTCGAATTCGCCGCGCTCGGCCGCCTCGCGGATCTGCTTGTCGATCCACGATTCGAAGGTCTGCTTCGGCGGCTTGCGCTCGGTCATCGTGGCGGCTGAGTCGGCGGGTGCATGACGCTAGTCTACGGAAGTCTGTAGTAGACGCAGAAAACGTTGAATCGCAAAGACTTTCGCGGAAACTCAGAACCACGGCGTGATCGGCGGCTTCACCCAGAGCAATTTCTCGTCGGTGTGCTCGCGCCGGGCAGCGGGATGCCGCGGATGTCGGGCGGCCCAGTCGTCCTTCTCCGTCAGCAGCCGTGCCACCGCGGTCCAGGTCTCGTCGGTGCTCGGCGGATTCGTTCCGGCGGCCCTGGCCAGTTTGCGCCGTACCGGCGCGGGCATCGCGAGCACCTCGGAGCCGGTGATGCCACGGGGCCAGAGGTAACTCGCCAGCCGGCGTGCTTTCTCGGCGCGGCTCTTGGCCGCCGCGTCGTTGTGTGCGTAGTCGGTCACGGCAAGGTCCAAGGGGTCGCGGGTATGTGGACCATTATTGCCGAGCCGCAGATACGCCTGCCCGACCGCGCGGACACGGCCGGAAAGCGCCGCAGCCTCCCCATCCGATGGATGGGGAGGCTGCGTGACGGTGTGGATCAGTACGCGCTGTTGACGTTGTCCATCGAGCCGTAGCGGTGCGCCGCGTAGTTGCAGGCGGCGGCGATGTTGGCGACCGGGTCCCAGATGTCGAAGGGCGTGCCGGCGACGTGGTAGGCGGCGAAGGTGGGGTCGATCACCTGGAGCAGGCCCTTGGACGGGATGCCCATGGCGGCGTTGGAGTCCCACAGGTTGATGGCCTGGGGGTTGCCCGTCGACTCGCGCATGATGTTGCGGTAGATGCCGTTGTAGGTGCCGGGGATGCCGTTCGCCGACATGATGTCGAGCGCCTGGCGGATCCAGCCGTCCAGGTTGTCCGCGTAGACCGGCGGGGCCGGGGCGGGCATCGGGGCCGGGACCGGGGCCGCCTCCGGAGCGGGCGCGGGGGCGGGGGCGGGCGCGGGTGCGGGCATCGGCGCGGGGATCGCCTCGGCCGCCGGTGCGGCGACCGGAGCGGCGGCGGCCTCGGGCTGCTGCTCGGCCACCATGGCGATGCGAGACGGGACGCTGTTGTCGGCAACGGACGCCGCGGAGCAGGCGGCCACGGCGACGACACCCGCGGCGGCGAAGGCGACGGTGACGGTTTCGCGGAGCGAGGGGCGGCGAAGGGTGGAAAGGCGTCTGTCAGGCATTGCGAATCGGTTCCTTGATCGGGGACTTACTCGATCCGGCCGCAGTTGGGCAGCACGGATCCTGCGGCGTACGCTCGTGTGCGTTCGCCGAAACGGCCATGTGCTTTTGTGTGGTTTTGTTGTGGGGGACGCTGATGTCCCCGGAACGCGACGCTTCTGCGTGCGGCACCGGATCGCCCTCGGTGGGCTCGGCCGCTTGTCGCGCGAGACCCGCATCCTCGATGCGGTGAGACGGGCGGAAGTATGGGATTGCGGGTCCGTTGCCGGATTCCGCTCCGCCGATCACGTGGCGGGCAGGGTGCCTGCCGTGTGATCGTTACCGAATCGGTGTCTACAACTCCTCGGGCTGACCAAACTTCAGGTCGCTTTGTGACCTGATTGCAGAATGGTCACGCATGGTTAACGGACGGTGAACTGATCATGAACGGCAGGCGCTGACGATCTTGGAAAGCCCAAGACGCGGTTGCCGAATCGTTATCCAAGCTGGGAGTTTGCCGTTAAACCTCTTGTGCCGTAGGTCACAGAAATTTTCGGGCGCACAGGTGGATTTCGCGGCGATCGCGGGCGTATAGCTGTCCGAATTGAGACCACTGGTGCAACTGGGAAAAACTCCAGGTCACGGTGATGTCACGGAAATCGGGGCCATCGTGGAGACGAAAAAAACCGTGCCCTTGCCAGCCGATGACTGACAAGGGCACGGTTTGCGTGTTGTGCGCCATCAGGGACTCGAACCCCGAACCCGCTGATTAAGAGTCAGCTGCTCTGCCAATTGAGCTAATGGCGCTTGCTCCGTGTTCCGGTGCGGGACAAACCTTAACAGGCCGGGGCCGCAGAAGTGAAATCGTGTCCTGACCGGCGCGGATGTGATGCTCTCCGCCGCCGTAACGCGTGGGTTCGCCGCGGTGATCTAGTGGTGGTAACGCTGCAGTGACGGACTAGGTGTTCACATTGGCCAGGACGTGACGCACTGGCAGAATGTCCGATTGTGGTTTCGACCGCCCGCGTACACGGCGGGGTGAGCGGCGTGGCGGTCGGTATCCGAAGCCCTCGGTGTGTCCTGGAGCGCCGAGACTTTGAAACGGGGTTGAAATGAGTTTTGGTCGAGGTCGGCACGTGCGCAAGCCGACTACGAGGCGGTCGCTACGCACGTTCGCGGGACCGGTGATAGTTGTCGCGGTCGCCGCGCTGGCATTGACCGGATGTTCGGCATCCGACGCCAAGGACGCGGCTCAGGTGGCCATCGACCGCAACCCCATCACAGAACTGATCAAGCCGAAGTTGTTGTCGCCGGTGAAAGATGGCGAGGTAGGGGTATCGCCGGGCGTCCCGTTGGCGCTCAAGGTGGAAGACGGCAAGTTCACCAACGTGAGCTTGGTCAGCCCGCAGGGCAAGGCGGTGGAGGGCAGGCTCGCCGCCGACGGGCGTTCGTGGGAGACCACCGAGGTGCTCGGCTACGGCAAGACCTACCGACTGAAGGCCGACGCGATCGGGCTCGGCGGGGCGAACTCCGCGACGCTGAGTTTCACCACGAGTTCGCCCGGTAACCAGACCAAGCCCTACCTGGTGCCCGGCGAGGCGGAGGTCGTCGGTATCGGACAGCCGGTGGCCGTCCAGTTCGACGAGAACATCCCCGACCGGAAGGCCGCGCAGGATGCGATCAAGATCACCACGGAGCCGCCGGTGGAGGGCGCGTTCTACTGGGTGAACAACCGCGAGGTGCGCTGGCGGCCGGAGCATTTCTGGGCGCCGGGATCGAAGATCACCGTCGATGTGAACGTCTACGGACGTAATCTCGGTAACGGCCTGTACGGGCAGGACAACATCCACTCGTTCTTCACCATCGGCGACGCGATGGTCTTCACCGCCGACGACAACACCAAGCAGGTGACCGTCGAGTTGAACGGCCAGGTGATCCGCACCATGCCGACCTCGATGGGCAAGGACAGCACCCCCACCGACAACGGGGTCTACATCGTGGCCGACCGCCACGAGAAGATCATCATGGACTCCTCGACCTACGGCGTGGCGGTCAACGCGCCCGACGGGTACAAGACGCCGGTCGACTTCGCGACGCGACTGTCCTACAGCGGCATCTTCTTCCACTCGGCGCCCTGGTCGGTCGGTGCGCAGGGTTACAGCAACACCAGTCACGGCTGCCTGAACCTCAGTCCGGCGAACGCGCAGTGGGTCTTCCAGAACGCCAAGCGCGGTGACATCACGATCGTGAAGAACACCGTGGGCGGCACCCTGTCCGGTGTGGACGGCTTGGGTGACTGGAACATCCCGTGGTCGGTCTGGAAAGCGGGCAACGCCGAAGACAATCGCTGAGCCGAAGCGGAACGCCGAACGGGCCACCGGAGCGAATCCGGTGGCCCGTTCGGCGTTCAGGGGGTCACGGCAGCATGTTGCAACCCAACTGGGCGTCGCCCAGGATCGCGATGGCGCTGCCGGTGGCGGCGCACAGCAGCTTGCTGCCCGCCGAACCGGTGCCGGAGGAGCCGGTGGTGGCCAGGCCGCCCGCCGATCCGCTCGACGCCGAGCCGGAGTCGGGCAGCGGGGGAAGTCCGATTCCCGCGACCGCGGTTCCGCTGGATCCGGTGAGGAGAGTGGCGCCGACGAAGGCTGCGATAACCGCGGAACGCATCACGAGGTGTGTCTTTCTGGTCGAACCGGGAAGGCGCCCCAGCGACACCGTCCCACGTGCACCGCAGTCTACGGACGCGTGGCGGATTCTGGAGTGGTTTCGTTTCACATCGCGGCGAGTGCCTGCGGCAAAAGGTCTGGGGCGCAGTGAAAGAGCCTTGCGCGGAGTGTCAGCCGCGCCCGATCGAGCCGACTCGGCTCTCGGTGGGGACGTGGGCCGGTTTCCTCGATCGGCGGCGCGAAGCGATGCCCGCGACGAACGCGTCAGGACCCGGCCGGTGCGGCGAGGCGGGTCATGCGGGCGCTCGGCCTCTGCGGAAGACGATTTCCATAGGCGCCGAGACCTTCGGTGGTCGGCCGTGGCAGGAGGGCGCGCTCAGGCATGAAATGGCACGCCGCATCGTGACGCATTTCGCATGTGGACCCATTCGAGTGCAGGCGCTTGCCGATGGCTTGGGATCTTCGGGACATGATCGCCGCCTCGGAGAGATACGGACGGCTATTTCACGTCGCGCGCCGATGCGGGGAATGAACAGAGTAGAGAAAGCGCCAGCCGTAGTGTGCGAACCGCCTCAGAGGACGGTTCGCACACCGCGACACCTGGGGTGAGCGACGGGACTCGAACCCGCGACAGCCAGGATCACAACCTGGTGCTCTACCAACTGAACTACGCTCACCATCGCCGGTGAAGAACCGGCGGGCTAGATATTAGCGTGTCTACCCGCCCACTCCCTAATCGTTATCTGGCGAGCCGTTGACCTGCGCCGATTCGGTCCGCTGTTCGGCGGTCTCGGAGACCTCGGCGGCGACGGCGGCGATTTCGGTGGTGGAGGGACCGGGCGGCGCGACGAACGCGGTCCGCCGGTAGTACTCCAGTTCCCGGATGGACTCCTGGATGTCGGCCAGTGCGCGATGGCTCAGGCCCTTCTCCGGCTGGCCGAAGTAGATGCGCGGGTACCAGCGGCGGCACAGCTCTTTGATCGAGCTCACGTCGACCATCCGGTAGTGCAGGTGGGCATCCAGCAGCGGCATGTCCCTGGCGATGAAACCGCGGTCGGTGGCGATCGAGTTGCCTGCCAGCGGCACGGTGCGCGGGGTGGGGATGTACTGGCGGATGTAGTCGAGCACGCGCTGCTCGGCCTCTTCGAGGGTGACGGTGGAGCGACGGACCTCGTCGGTCAGCCCGGAGCGCGCGTGCATCTCGGCGACCACGGCAGGCATCGCGGCCAGCGCGTCGTCGTCGGCGTGGATGACGATGTCCACGCCCTCGCCGAGGATGTTGAGATCGCTGTCGGTCACGAGTGCGGCCACCTCGATCAGCTTGTCGCTGTCCAAGCGCAAGCCGGTCATCTCGCAATCCATCCACACCATGTATTTGTCGGACACCCGTGCAACATTAGCCGGGCGAAGGTCCGGTGCCCGCGATACGGCTCGGCAACCCCGAAGCCGCCGATGTGGACGGGAATCCGACCGGTGGCGATACAGTTTCTTCCAGATCGTCACCCGGCGTTTTCGGTGCGGCAGCAAACATTGAGTGAAGCAGCCCGGTCGAGCCAGGACGGAGACGTGCGATGACCACCCCGAAGGAGAAGGCGGCCGCGGCGCGCAAA
The DNA here is from genome assembly GCF_040681035.1 of Nocardia sp. NPDC051911. Classification (NCBI taxonomy): domain Bacteria; kingdom Bacillati; phylum Actinomycetota; class Actinomycetes; order Mycobacteriales; family Nocardiaceae; genus Nocardia; species Nocardia sp. NPDC051911. The sequence goes on along the minus strand of NZ_JBFAXY010000011.1, from coordinate 71,050 downwards.
GCGGCCGACGAGGCGGCGCGGATCGCGGCGGAGGCGTCCGCCGCCGCGGAGGCCGCGGAACGTGAACTGGCCGAGCAGACGGCGGGTGGAGCCGGTGCTGCCGAAGGAAGAGACGAACCGTCCCCGGGCTCGACCGCCGCACAAGAGATCGCCGCGGGCTACGCGTTCGAGGGCGCTGCGCTGGACCTGGGCACCGTGGTGGTCGACGGGAGGGTGGATTCCGGCGCGCGCGTCCGTATCCCGATGCGGATGATGAACCGGCACGGTCTGGTCGCGGGGGCGACCGGCACGGGGAAGACGAAGACCCTCCAAGGCATCGCGGAGCAACTGTCGAGCGCCGGGGTTCCGGTGGTGCTGGCCGATATCAAAGGCGACCTGTCGGGTTTGGCCGAGCCGGGCCGATCGAGCGAAAGACTCGCCACGCGGATCGCGGAGACCGGCGCCGCGGACTGGGCGGCGACCGGCTTCCCCACCGAGTTCGTGTCGCTGGGCACCACCGGGGCAGGGCTTCCGATCCGCGCCACGATCAGTTCGTTCGGCCCGGTTCTGCTGAGCAAGGTGCTCGGGCTGAACGAGACGCAGGAATCCACCCTCGGACTGATCTTCCACTGGGCCGACCGCAATGGCCTCGCGCTGCTGGACCTGAAGGACCTGCGCGCCGTGATCACTCATCTGACCAGCTCCGAGGGAAAGGATGACCTGAAAGGCATCGGCGGTGTCTCCGCGGCCACCGCGGGCGTGATCCTGCGCGCCTTGGCGAATCTGGAGGCCGACGGCGGCGAAACGTTCTTCGGCGAGCCGGAACTCGATCCGGCCGACCTGGTGCGGGTGGTGGACGGAAAAGGGGTGATCACACTCTTCGAGCTGGGTGCCGAGGCGGCGCGGCCGGTGATGTTCTCCACATTCCTGATGTGGGTGCTGGCCGACCTGTTCCAGACCCTGCCGGAGGTCGGCGACGTGGAGCGTCCCGAGCTGGTGTTCATCTTCGACGAGGCGCACCTCCTGTTCTCCGACGCCTCGAAGGCGTTCTTGGATCAGGTGGAGCAGACCGTCAAACTGATCAGGTCCAAGGGAGTGGGCGTGTTCTTCTGCACACAGTTGCCCACCGATATCCCGAACCCGGTGTTGTCCCAGCTCGGCGCGCGCATCCAGCACGCGCTGCGCGCGTTCACCCCGGACGACCAGAAGGCGTTGGCCAAGACCGTCCGCACCTACCCCAGGACCGGTGTATACGACCTGGAGCAGGCGCTGACCTCCCTCGGCACCGGCGAGGCGATCGTGACGGTGCTCTCCGAGCAGGGCGCGCCGACGCCGGTGGCCTGGACCAGGATGCGGCCACCCCGGTCGCTGATGGACACCATCGGCGTGGACGCGATCCGGTCGGGGGCGCTGTCCAGCCCGCTGGCCTCGAAGTACGCCCGGACCATCGACCGGGAATCGGCCTACGAACTGCTGGCCGCCAAGATGGCCGACGCGACGCGGGAGCCGGAACCGGCACCCGTCCCCGGCCGTAACGTGAACCGCGTGGAAGAGGAGTCCGCCGCCGAGCGGATCATGCGGAACCCCGCGGTCCGCGGCTTCCTGCGCTCGGCCGCCGCCGCGGCGGGACGCGAGATCACCCGCAGCCTGTTCGGCACCCGGCGCCGTTGAGCGCGCCGGTCATCCGACCTCGCGGGCGAGCAGGTCCGCCGTCGTCTCCCTGCGGATCAGTTCGCGGGCGCGGCCGTGTCGAACGGCGATGATCGGCGGCCGCCCGACAGTGTTGTAGGACGAGGCAAGGCTGTGATGGTAGGCGCCGGTGCACGGCATCGCGAGCACCTCGCCGGGGCGCAGGTCGGCAGGCAGCCGGACGTCGGCGGCGAGGATGTCGCCCGCCTCGCAGAAGCGACCGGCGACCGTCGCGGTCATCTGCGGACCGCACGGGTGGCGGCTGGCGACCACGACCTCGTAGCGCGCGCCGTAGAGCGCGACGCGCGGGTTGTCGCTCATCCCGCCGTCCACGGTGACGTAGGTGTGCCCGCCTTCGACGTGCTTGATCGAGAGCACTCGGTACAGCGTCACCCCGGCCCTGGCGACGACGGCGCGGCCGGGTTCCAGCGCGAGGACCGGGCGTGGGAAGTGGTGGCGGGCGCAGGCGGCGTCGAGGGCGTCCTCGAGGATGTCGGCGAGTTCGGCGAGATTCATGTCGGCCTCACCGGCGCGATAGGCCACCGCGTGACCGCCGCCGAGATCCAGTTGGGTCAGCACGACGCCGTGGTCTTGCCGCACCTGCGCCATCGCGGCGACCAAGCGCCGTACCGCCTCGCCGTAGTGATCCGGGTTGTAGATCTGCGAGCCCAGATGGCAGTGGAAGCCGACCAGGGTGAGGTTCGGTTGGCGCAGCACACGGTCGATCGCCTCGGCGGCCGAATCGCTGCCGAGGGGGAAGCCGAACTTCTGGTCGTGCACACCGGTGCGCACCGCGGGATGACCGTGGACATCGATGCCGGGGGACAGCCGCAGCAACACCTGCTGTGGCTTCGTGGCCAGGGCGGACAGCAGCGTGATCTCGGTGTGCGAGTCGATCACGATCCGGCCGACCCCGCTGCGCACGGCGGTGGCCAGTTCGTCGAACGACTTTCCGTTGCCGTGCAGGACGATGCGCGCGGGGTCCACACCGGCCGCCAGCGCGACGGCCAGTTCGCCCGCCGAGCACACGTCGACCGAAAGGCCTTCCTGGGTAACCCAATCCAGCACCGACCGGGTCATCAGGGCCTTGCCCGCGTAGATGATCTCGGCCTCGGGAAAAGCTTTGCGATAGGCCCGGCAGCGGGACCGTACCTCCTGCTCGTCCAGGACGTAGGTGGGCGTCCCGTACTGATCGGCGATGTCGGCGAGGGCGACGCCGCCGAGGGTGATCCCGCCGTCGCCGTCGTAGTGCGTGTCTCGCGGCCAGACCGCGGCATCCAGGCGCGAAGGTGATCCCGACCGCAATGACGGGAGGATGTCGAGCAGCGTCACGATGTTCTCCTGGGTCGCCCCCGCTTTCTCGAATTGCGGGGCCGATGCCAGGACTACGCCGGGGGCGGGGCCGGTGGGCCGGTCATTTGCGGATCCTTGACCACCGTGCGTCGCTTCTTGACAGCTCGCTGACGCGGCTGGCTCAGCTGCCGAGTTTCTTGTAGAACGCGCCGGCGATGGGAGCGGTGACCGCGCGCGGGCCGTACTGTCCCGCCACACTCATTCCCTTGCTGATCAGGCCGGGGACAACGCGCATCTTGTTGCGGGCGAGCGCGTCGATGGACACCTTCGCGGTGGCTTCCGAGGAGACCCACATGAAGTCGGGCACCATCCGGTCGACGATGGAGGCGTCGGCGGGATCCGGGGTCTCGGTGCGGACCGGGCCGGGCGCGAGCAGGGTGACGTGCACCCCGGAGCCTTTCAGCTCGCCGCGCAGCGATTCGGAGAAGGTGTTGGCGAACGCCTTGCTCGCGGCGTAGGTGGCGTTGTTCGGGATCGGCATGTTGCCCGCGGCCGAGCCGCTGATCAGGATGCCGCCGCTGCCGCGGGCGAGCATGCCGGGCAACACGGCCAGCGTCAGGTCGTGCACGGCGACGGCGTTGAGCTCCATCTGCGCGCGCTCGTAGGCCGGGTCGAGTTCGGCGATCGCGCCGAAGGTCGCGATGCCCGCGTTGTTGCACAAGACGGCGATCTCGCGGGTCGCCAGTTCTTTCACCAGTACAGCGCGCTGCTCGCGGTCGGCCAGGTCGACCGCGCGCACCTCGGCGGTGATGCCGTGGGCCAGGGTCAGTCGCTGCGCGAGCTCGGTGAGCAGCTCCTCGCGGCGGGCGACCAGGATCAGCGAGTAGCCGCGGGCGGCGAGTTCGGCGGCGAGCGCGGTGCCGATGCCGGAGGAGGCGCCGGTGACGACCGCGCGGTTCTCGGAAGTGGGGGAGGGCAGGCTCACCCGATGCAGCCTAGGCGACGTGACCCGGTGGTCCGCCGCACGATCCCCGGCGGGGTTCCGTGCCGCGGTCACGGCGGCCGGGCGTCCGGGCCCGGCCGCCGCCCGCTCACAGCCGTGCGGCCAGCCGGGTGCCCTGGTCGATGGCTCGTTTGGCGTCCAGCTCGGCGGCCAGTTCGGCGCCGCCGATGAGGTGCGGGCTCATCCCGGCGGCGCGCAGCGGGGCCTCCAGGTCGCGCACGGATTCCTGGCCCGCGCAGACGATGACGTTGTCGACCGGGATCAATTGGGGCCGTTGTCGCTTCTCTCCGAAGCTGATGTGCAGGCCGTTGTCGTCGATGCGCTCATAGTTCACACCGCCGATCTGCTCGACGCCCTTGGCCTTCAGCGCGGCCCGATGCACCCACCCGGAGGTCTTGCCCAGGTCCTTCCCGAACGGAGTGGTCTTGCGTTGCAACAGAACGACTTCGCGCGCCGCCGGAGCCGGCCTGGGCGTAGTGAGCTGCCCGGGAACCTGCTCGTCGTCGGAGGTGACGCCCCACTCCTCCTTCCACTCGTCCAGCTTGAGGGCGGGATGCCCTTCCACGGTGAGGAATTCGCTGACGTCGTAGCCGATGCCGCCCGCGCCGATCACGGCGACGCGCTTGCCGACCGGCTTCTCCTCCCGCACCAGTTCGGCGTAGGACAGCACCATGGGGTGGTCGATACCGGGGATGTCCGGGATCCGCGGCTGTACGCCGGTGGCGAGCACGACCTCGTCGTAGCCGCCCGCGATGAGTTCTGCGGCGCCGACCCGCTTGTTCAGGTGCACCGTGACGCCGGTGAGCTCGAGCATCCGGGTGTAGTACCGGATCGACTCACTGAATTCTTCCTTGCCCGGGATGCGGCGGGCGATGTCGAACTGGCCGCCGATCTTGTCGTCGGCCTCGAACAGGTCGACGCGATGGCCGCGTTCGGCGAGGCTCACCGCCGCCGAGAGCCCGGCCGGGCCCGCGCCGACCACGGCGATGTGCTTGCTGCGGCGGGTCGGCAGCAGTTTCAGCTCGGTCTCGTGCCCGGCGCGCGGATTGAGCAGGCAGGACACCGTCTTGCGCTGGAAGGCGTGATCCAGGCACGCCTGGTTGCACGCGATGCAGGTGTTGATCTCGTCGACGCGATCCTGGGCGGCCTTGTTCACCCACTCCGGATCGGTGAGGAAGGGACGGGCCAGCGAAATCAGCTGCGCGTCACCGCGGGTCAAGATCTCCTCGGCCACCTCGGGCATGTTGATCCGGTTCGACGCGCACACCGGGATGGTCACCCGCGCGGTGATCTTCGCGGTGAATTCGACGAAGGCGGCACGGGGTACCGAGGTGACGATGGTGGGCACCCGCGCTTCGTGCCAGCCGATGTCGGTGTTGAGGATGTTCACCCCGGCGGCTTCGAGTTCCACGGCCAGCGCGACGATCTCGTCGAAGCTCTGTCCCTTCTCCACCAGTTCGGCCATGGACAGCCGGAACACGATGATGAAGTCCGGGCCGACCGCGGCGCGGGTGCGGCGCACGATCTCCACCGCGATCCGGCGCCGGTTCTCCGGGGAGCCGCCCCACGCGTCCGTGCGCTTGTTGGTGCGCGGCGCGAGGAACTGGTTGATGAAATATCCTTCACCGCCCATGATCTCGCAGCCGTCGTAGCCCGCGAACTGGGCCAGCTTCGCGCAGCGGGCGTAGTCGTCGATGGTGCGCTCGACGCCTTTGGCCGACAGCGCGCGCGGCCGGAACGGGTTGATGGGCGCCTTGATGGACGACGCCGACACACTGCCCGGCATGTAGGAGTAGCGACCCGCGTGCAGGATCTGGATGGCGATCTTGCCGCCGTGCTCGTGCACCGCTTTGGTGATCGCGCGGTGCCGGTACGCTTCGGTTTTGTTGGTCAGCTTGGCGCCGAAAGGCAGCAGCCAGCCTGCGCGATTCGGCGCGTAGCCGCCGGTGATGATCAGGCCCGCGCCGCCGCGTGCTCGTTCGGCGAAGTAGGCGGCCAGTTTGTTGGTGTCCCAGGCGCGGTCCTCCAGCCCGGTGTGCATCGAACCCATCACCACGCGGTTGCGCAGGGTGGTGAAGCCGAGATCGAGCGGCTCGAACAGATGGGGGAAGGAGCTCATGGGGCAGGTCGCCTTTCTCCGTCCGCGTGCGGGGCTGTCGCGCGCGGGTGTAGTGCTTGCAGAACTTCGTCGCACCATTCGACGAATCCGGCCTCCACGCGGATGCCCGCGCGCAGGACGAGGTACTGGTGCAGGGCCGTCCCGGCGAGCCGCTCGGGAGCGGGGAAGTCGTGTTTCTCGATGTGCCGGTACAGCTCGAGCCGCTGGGCGTGCTGGTCGCGGTGGCGGGCCACCTCCGCGCGCAACGCGGTGATGTCGCCGTACGCGGCGGCGCGGATCTTCACGGCGAGTTCGTTGCGCGGAGTGGCGGAATCGCTCGGTTCGGCGATCCAGCGCGCGAGTTCGGCGCGTCCGGTCTCGCTCACCGAGTAGACCTTCTTGTCCGGCCTGCCCTCCTGGATCACCGTCTCGCCGTCGACCCAGCCGGACTCCTCCATGCGCTTGAGGACGCGATAGATCTGCTGGTGGGTCGCGCTCCAGAAGTAGCCGATGGACTTGTCGAAGCGGCGCGCCAGCTCGTACCCCGAGCCGGCGCGCTCGGTCAGCGATACCAGCAACGCATGCTCGAGTGCCATGCGGTGAGGATAGCCGTGACACTCGGTACTATGCAACTAGGTGCATAAGTACCCTCCGTTTCGTCACGGCCGGACCCGATTTCGGCCCGCCTCGTCACCGTCTCGCGCATTAAGCTGCGCGGCATGACCGAGGTGAACGCCCAGGCGACAGTCGGGCAGGCCGCCGGGCGCGGGCAAGTGGTGGCGTGGGGGCTGTGGGATTGGGGATCTTCGGCATTCAACGCCGTGATCCTCACCTTCGTCTTCTCGGTGTATCTCACCGACAAGGTCGGCGACGATCTGCCCGGCGGTGTCTCCGCCAGCGCGTGGCTTGGGTGGGCGCTGGGCATCGCGGGCCTGATCGTGGCGTTGACCGCGCCGGTCAGCGGACAGCGCTTCGACGCGTCCGCGAAACGCAAGGGCTCGCTCGGTGCGCTGACCGCGCTGACCGTCGCGGCGATGACGCTGATGTTCTTCGTGCACGACGACTACCACGACCTGTGGTTCGGCTTGGCGCTGCTGGCGTTCGCGTCGGCCTGCTTCGAACTGGCGAACGTGCCGTACAACGCGATGCTGCGGCAGGTCTCCACGCCGCAGACCGTTGGCCGGGTCTCCGGATTCGGTTGGGCGATGGGTTATTTCGGCGGCATCTTGCTGCTGCTGATCTGCTATTTCGGCTTCATATCCGGCGAGGGAGACAACCGCGGGCTGCTCGGCGTGCCCACCGATCAGGGACTCAACATCCGGCTGGTCGCCGTGCTCGCCGCCGTCTGGTTCGCCGCCTTCGCGTTGCCGGTGCTGTTCGCGGTCCCCGAACTGCCACGGACGAACGCCGATCCCGGCGCGGCGAGCGCGGGATTCCTCGGCTCGTACCGGGTGTTGTGGCGTGACCTGCGCGAGCTGTGGCGCGTCGACCGGCGCACGGTCGGCTTCCTGGTGGCCAGCGCCGTCTTCCGGGACGGCCTCGCCGGGGTGTTCACCTTCGGTGCGGTGCTCGCCGTGCGCGTCTACGGGATCGCCGACTCGGATGTGCTGCTGTTCGGCATCGCGGCCAATGTCGTTGCGGCGCTGGGTGCGATCGTCGCGGGGCGCTTCGACGACCGGGCCGGGCCGAAGATCGTCATCGTGGTGTCCCTGGCCGCGATGCTGGTGTGCGGGCTGGCGCTGCTGGTGGTGTCCGGCCCACTGATGTTCTGGATCTTCGGCTTGCTGCTCACCGTCTTCGTCGGCCCGGCGCAGGCGGCGGCGCGCTCGTTCCTGACCCGCCTCGCGCCGCCGGGCCGGGAGGGGCAGCTCTTCGGCTTGTATACGACCACCGGGCGCGCGGTGTCCTTCCTCGCCCCGAGCCTGTTCGGCTTGTTCGTCTGGCTGTTCGGTTCGGACCGGGCGGGGATCGCGGGCCTGTTGGTCGTGCTCGCGGCCGGGCTCGCGGTGCTGCTGCCGGTGCGGTCACCGGATCCGGTCACGGTGCGCGGCGATGTCTAGGAGCCCCGGCCCGCCGAGTGAGTTCGGCGGATCCGGTCGCGGCGGGCGGCGGCGTCGAGGAGTCACGGCCCGCCGAGTGAGTTCGGCGGTGGATCAGCGCCGCTTCGGTGGCCGCCAGCCGCCCATGCCGAGTGCGATCAAACGCATCTGCTGGACGGTGCGGTCGATGATCGCCTGCTCGTCGCGCGGCGCGGCCGACACGTAGGCGGCGATCCCGTCGGTCACCGTGCTGACCATCAAATCGGCGGCGATCTCCAGGTCTCGTGGCGTCCAGGAGTCCAGGGCCCGGATGCGGGAGAGGTCGGCGACGAGCTCTCGGACGATCAGTTGGATCTCCCGGGCGATGGCCGTGCGCAAGGCGGCGGACCCGCCGTGGCGCTCCCTGGTGAGGAAGCCGAACAGCTCACGTTTGGGGCCCACTTGCGCGAACACGAAGCGGACCGTGTCCGACAGGCCCGCGTCGGCATTGCGGCGGACTTCGCGCAGCGCCAGCCGCAGCGCGGTGACGCCGTCGTCGACCAGCGTGGCGCCGAGGTCCTCCAGCGACGCGAAGTGCCGGTAGAACGCCGTCGGCACGATGCCGGCCGAGCGGGCGATCTCCCGCAGGCTGAGCGCGGCGAATCCGCGTTCGGCGGCCAGCGCGAGCGTGCCGTCCAGGAGCGCCTGCCTGGTCCGCTCCTTGCGTTCGCCTCGGGTAGCCGCCTGCTCACTCATCTCGGTGAGCATACATCCGTTCACCATTCGACCTATCCCCAGATGTAGTTCGAGTCACATGTTTCGCCGGTTGACACCTAGCCCCGGTCATCCGTCACACTAGTTGAGTGTACAGACGTGCACTGAAATTCCAGCCGCACGTCGTCAGTCCGACAAGAGGTACGGAGAACAAATGGTGGATCTCATCAACTTGGTGCAGACCCTGACCTCGCCGCACCCGCTGGATCGGTACCTCGAGCTGGTCCGCCCCACCCTCACGGTGCGGGACATGCGGGCCGAGATCACTCACGTGCGCCGCTCGGCGCCCGGCTCGGTGACGCTCACGCTGCGCCCCACCCGGCACTGGCAGGGCCACGTCGCCGGACAGTACGTCCAGATCGGCGTGGTGATCGACGGCGTGCGGCACACGCGGTGCTACTCGCCGGTGAACCCGGAAGGCGGTCGGGATCGTCATATCGAGCTGACCGTGAAAGCGCATCCGGACGGTTTGGTGTCGCAGTACCTGTACCGTCACGCCGCCCCCGGCATGGTGGTCGACCTGGCACCCGCCGACGGCGTGTTCCGGCTGCCCGAGTCGCGGCCGCGGCGCGTCCTGCTGATCAGCGGTGGCAGCGGCATCACGCCGGTGCTGTCCATGCTGCGCACGCTCGCCGCGGAGGACCATTCGGGCGAGGTCGTCTTCCTGCACTACGCCAAGTCGCCCGCAGTGCTGCCGCACCGAGCGGAACTGGACGCGATCGCTGCACGGCATCCGAACTTCCGCATCGAGCTGCGCTATCCGCATCGCATGCCGGATCTGGCGCCGCGGGCGGATTCCGGTGCGCCGTGGGTGGATCTCGCCCGGCCGAAGGGCAGCGGGTACTTCGACTACGACGAACTGGAGCGCGTCGCGCCTTGGTTCGCCGACGCGCAGACCTTCGTCTGCGGCCCGCCGTCGCTGATGGACGCGGTGCGCACGGTCTATCAGGCCGAGCAACTCGAGGACCGGCTGCACTCCGAGGAGTTCACGCTGTCGGTCGCGCCGGTGGACGCCGCCGACGCACACGGCACCGTCAGTTTCTCGGCCAGCGGCGTGAGCGCCGACAACACTGGAGCCACGTTGCTCGAGCAAGCCGAATCCGCCGGTCTCACGCCCGAGTACGGCTGCCGCATGGGGATCTGCTTCTCCTGCACAGCGGTGCGCCGCTCCGGCTGCACGCGCAATCTGCGCACCGGCGAGACCGACACCGACCCCGACCAGCCGATCCAGCTGTGCATCAGCGCGCCGGTCGGCGACGTCGACATCGACATCTGATTCACGAAGGGGAGCCAATTATGACCATCCTGACCGAAACCGAGAACGGACCGCTGGTCCTGAGCCCGGACCAGATCGAGGAACTCGGCCGTGAACTCGACGAGCTGCGCGCGGCCATCGTCGCCGACCTCGGCGAGCGCGACCGGGAATACCTGTACTCGATCATCAAGGCGCAGCGGGGATTCGAGATCGCCGGGCGCGGCCTGATGTATCTCGGCTTCCTTCCGCCCTTCTGGCTGGCCGCCGTGGCGGCGCTGAGTGTGTCGAAGATCCTGGACAACATGGAGATCGGCCACAACGTCATGCACGGCCAGTACGACTGGATGCGCGAGCCCGGCCTGAACTCCCGCGTGTTCGAATGGGACACGGTCTGCCCGGCCGACCAGTGGAAGCACTCGCACAACTACCTGCACCACACCTACACCAACATCCACAACAAGGACCGCGACATCGGCTACTCCATCCTGCGCATGGACGAGGCGCAGGAGTGGAACGTGCTCCGGCTCGGCCAGCCGCTATACGCCTTCGTGCTCATGATGCTGTTCGAGTGGGGTGTGATGGGCCACGACCTCGAGGTCGAGCACATCCTGGCGGGTAAGAAGAAGTGGCCGGAGGTCAAGAACCTGATCCTCGGTCAGTGGCGCAAGGCGGGCAAGCAGGTGCTCAAGGACTACCTGGTGTTCCCCGCGCTGACCGGACCGCTGTTCTTCCACACGCTGGCGGGTAACGTCACCGCCAACCTGGTGCGCAACGTGTGGGCCTTCGCCATCATCTTCTGCGGTCACTTCCCGGCCGGCGTACAGACGTTCACCGAGGAGGAGACCGCGGACGAGACCCGCGGCGAGTGGTACATCCGGCAGATGCTCGGCTCGGCCAACATCACCGGCAGCAAGCTGTTCCACATCATGTCCGGGAATTTGTCGCATCAGATCGAACACCATCTGTTTCCCGATCTGCCCGCGAGCCGTTATCCGGAGATGGCGCCTACGGTCCGCGCACTGTGTGAAAAGTACGGTTTGCCGTACAACACCGGCTCGCTCGGTAAGCAGATCGGCTCGGTATGGAAGAAGATTTTCAAGCTGGCACTTCCGCCGCGCTGGGTCGAGAGCGAACCGTCCCCCGGTGTTATCGTGATGCGTCAGCGAAAGGCGAGCGAAGCGGGCGTGTGAATGATCGGGAAATTCGAGAGCAACAAGGATCTCATTCAGGAATTGACGTCTTCCGGTGCCAGGCACGTCGGCAATATCGCCAACATCATCACGGGGACGGTCGCCGAGGTCACCAAGGAGATCGGTGAGTGGATCACCGACGCCATCGAGATGAACGAGGCGGCGGCCGCGGCGCGCCGGGACGCGGAGGCACAGCGGGATCTCGATCGTGACCTCGACACCGAGACCGAGGTCACGGTCACGAAACCGCGGGCGGACGCGACGGAGGCGTTCCTCGACGCCGAAGTCGTCGAGCCGGGCGTCGACGAGCCGCGCTGATCACCAGACCGGCAGCCTGCGCCGATGCTCGATGACGTCGGTGATCAGATCCTGATAGCCGTCGACCAGCTCGGCCAGCCTGGACCACTGCAGGTGGGCCTCACCGCCCGCCTGCCCCGGGTGCGGCCCGGTCGTGATCTCGTCGTCCAAAGAGTGTCGGGCCGAAACCCATTTGGCCGCGATTCGGTCGATGACCGCGCCGAGTGTCTCGGTATGCAGGGAGGCGCCCTCTCGGTGCTGCACGTTCTCCGCCACCCATGCGTCGATCCGCCCGATCCATTCCGCGCGGCAGCCGTCGATGTCCTCCACTTGCTGGGTGCAGGCGGCGACGCGGGTGCTGGATGCCTCCGGGGCGTGTGATCGCTCGAGTGCCCGCTGCCGTCGCTCATGGCAGTCGACGAGCTTCCGCGCGGCGTGCAGCACGCTGTGCCGGTGCTGGTTCTCGCCGGGTTCGCGAATCGCGCGAAGCAGTGCGGCGGGCGGCGGCAGCTCTTGGGCTCCGAAACTGCGCTGAGCGTATTCGGTGGGCATGACATACCTCTGCGACACGACGAATCCTGGATGCGCCAGGGCCGAGGGGGATTTCGGGGAGGGGCGCCCCTCGGCTCCGGCGCAGTCCCGCACCCGGATGCCATCCCGCGTTCCACCAGCACGGCAGAGAAACCGGGAAATCCGCGACGATGCGGGAGAAGACGGTCCGAGAAATCAGGACACTTTCAGGAAAGCGCGGTAACCGAAGCCGCGCAATACTCTGGTCTGTGAATCCGAAAGCTGCCGGGAAATCGTTATATTCCGTTACGGATCGGTCACCCGGACCGGCGCTCGGCGGTGCGTTCTCGAAATTGTCGAGCGTATGAGCAGCAACCGATTCGGTGCGTGCGCTGCGCGCCACCGCCGCATGGGCTAGCCTCGGTATTCGTGCCCGCCTACGTGTCATCGCCGGAGCTGACATTCGGCTTCATGTTCGCGCTGGAAGACCCTGAGCGAATCGCGGAGGTCGTGCGTGATCTGATCGTCCGCAAGACCGTCTCGGTCTTCCGTCTCGCCCGGCTGTCCGACGACGACGGCCCGCCGGAGCGCTACGTGGTCAACTGGGCGGTCATCCCGCAGATCTCGATCACCACCGCCGCGCCGGACGAGGAGGAGCTGCGAACCACCCGTACCATGCTGGTCAACGCTTTTCTCAGTGAGGGTGGCGAGGTCAGCCTGTATTCGGCGCAGTCGAGCGGACCGGCCTGAGGCGGACCGTCCCGGAGGCGCACATCCAGGACGGTCCGATCGATCACCCGACCGGTAGCGGTGCGTCGAGCCGTCCGGAGCGGGCGAGCGCGAACAGCCCCGCCGCCGCGGCTGCTCCCACGGCGACGAGCGCGGCCCACGCCAGTGCGCTCATCCCGGCCTCGCGCGTGCGGTCCAGCAGCGTTCCGATGCCCAGATTCCCGAGCAGGATGCCGATACCGACGATGGTGTTGTAGAGGCCGTAGTGCGTCGCCACCAGGCGGTTGCCCGACAACGCGACCACGGTGTCCATTTCGAACGGAAAGACCGCTGCCGCACCGATTCCCAGCGCGACCGCGGTCAACAGCAGTGCGCCGATCGCGGGCCCCACGCCGAAGCCGGTGCCCGGGATCACCACCAGCGGCACGAACGCGGACGCGAGTATCGCCATGCCGAGCGCCAGGCTGTGCGCGCGGCCCCACCGCTGCCCGAACCAGCGGGTGATGCGCAGTTGCCCGGCGATCGCGATCAACCCGGACAGTACGAACACCGCCGTCATCAGCACGGTGGCCGAGTCGCCCGCGATCCGTGCGGCGTGCACCGGCAACGCCAGGTAGACCTGGAAGGCCAGGACCGAGGAACTGATCATCGCCGCGGCGAACAGCAGGAACGGGCGGTTGGCCAGCACCACGCGCCAATCGTCCAGCACCGAGGTGGTTTTCGGCTCGGCGCGGTGCTGCGGCAGCGCGCGTAACTGGGCCAGCGTCAGCACGCCGAACACCACCGCGGCGCCCGTGGCGGTCGCGCGGAAGTCGACGGCCATCAGCGCGAGCCCGGCGATCGGGCCGAACAGTATGCCCGCCTGGTAGAAGACGTTGAACACGGCGAACGCCTCCACCCGGCGCTCGCCCGAGTCGACCGCCAGATACGCGCGGACCGCCGGGTTGAACAACGCGCCCGCGAAGCCGGTCGCGGCCGAGGCCACCAGCAGCGCGGGCAGCGTGTCCGCGACCGCGAGCAGCGCGAAACCGCCGGTGCGCAGCAGGCATCCGGTCACGATGAGCGGCTTGTAGCCGAGGCGATCGGCCAGCGTGCCGCCGACGAGGAACATGCCCTGCTGGGAGAAGTTGCGGATACCGAGGACGAGCCCGACCGCCCACGCGGCCAGCCCGAGCGGACCGGCCAGGTAACCGGCCAGGTAGGGCATCAGCATGTAGAAGCCGGTGTTGATGGCGAACTGATTGACCATCAGCATGCGGCTGGGGCGGTTGAAGCCGCGGAAGGTGGCGATCAGGTCGGTCATCGCGTCCGCTCCTTCCTGGCGTCACGGGGATCGACGACCGTCGTGCACCGGGTCCAGGAGAGCGCGACGGCGTCGGACGGATGCGCGATGCGCAGCGGTGCGGTGGGTGGTGCGACGTCGAGCAAGCCGTGCTCGCGGCAGTAGTCGTCGTTGTACACCGTGTCGAAGTAGCGCAGCGGTCCGTCGGGAAAGACCGCGGCGATCCGCGTGGCCGGATCGCCGGTGCGGGCGAGCCAGCCCGCGACCAGGGCGACCGCGCCGACGCTCCAGCCGCCGCTGGCGTGGTGTGTCGCGGCGAGTCTGCGGCAGGCCCAGACCGCCTCCGCGGGCGCGACCCAGTGCACCTCGTCGAACGCCGAATAGTCGACGTTGTCCGGGTGGATACTCGAACCCAGCCCGCGCATCAGCCGTGGCCCCGCGGGCTGTCCGAAGATCGTGGACGCCACCGTGTCGACGCCGACCAAGCGCAGGTGCGGAAAGTATCGGCGCAGCGTGCGGGTGATCCCCGCGGAATGGCCGCCGGTGCCGACCGAGCAGACCAGGACGTCGATCCTGCCCAGCTGGGCGACCAACTCGAGCGCCAGGGTCTCGTAGGCGTCCTGGTTGTCGGGGTTGCGGTACTGGTCCGGGCACCAAGCCCGCGGATCGCGCGCCAGCAGTTCGGCGACGCGGTCGCGCCGCGCCTGCTGCCAGCCGCCGGTGGGGTGCGGCTCGGTGACCAGTTCCACCCGCGCGCCGTAGGCCGCGAGCATCCGGTGCATGAGCGGTTCCAAGCCGGGGTCGGTGACCAGCGTGACCGGGTGGCGATACACCATTCCCGCCAGCGCCAGGCCCAGACCGAGCGTGCCGCTGGTGGATTCGATGATCGGAGCGCCAGGTGCGAGCGCACCGCGCGCGATGGCGCGCTCGACCATGTGCAGCGCGGGCCGGTCCTTCATGCCGCCGGGGTTGGCGCCCTCCAGCTTGGCCCAGAAGCCGAGGCCGTCCGGTCGCGTTGTGCCGCCGAGCGGTTCGGTGATCCAGAGCACGGGCGTGTTGCCCACCATGGTCGCCGGACGCGGACAGCGCTGGGCCGCCGTCAGGAGACTCGCCGGGCTCGCGAGCGGGGTCGTCTCCGGTTCGCGCGGAGCGGGATCGGGCACAGCCGGGTTCTGCAGCGCAGAAGTCATAGGGAATCGTCGATTCTGTGCGGTCGCTGTCGCAGCGACGGTGTGAGTGCGGACTTCGCACGAACACCGGCCGGGCCCCGGCAGGCTCCGGCCTGACGCTGACCGATCAGTTCCGATCGATGCCGAATCGAGTGAGTCTGTCTCTGCCCGGATATACCGGGAGGGTCGCGACCGGGGGTGCGCGCACGCCGCCCCCGAGCGCGGACCCAGGGGCCGCGAGCAGCACCGACACGGACGCGATCAACAGCAACAGCAGCAGCGAGACAGCGCGCGGCAGGGCGGCGAGCACACCATCGGCGGGCACATGCCGGTCCGGTTCGGCGGCGTGCTGATGCCGGTCGACGAGGATCGCCGGGGAGACGATAGAGGCCACGACGGGCCCGGACGCTTCGATGTGGGCGTGTGACGCGACAGCGTGGCCGAAGACATGGCATTGGGGCACCGCCATGGCGACCACCCAGACGGTGTACGTGAGAGCCACGATCATCCGGATCACCGGTAGCCGCAGCGCGCCGAACGTCACGCTGTCCGATGGTACAAGTTCGCCCGCGCGACGATCCGCGGGCGGGAACGACGATGCGGTCGCGGTGCGGGTGATATCGGCTGCGGCACAACGCCGGTCGTTTGCCGAAGACCGAATGCACCCCGATTCGTTGGCATGTCGGTATCAGATGGTGCCGTTCGCCGGCGGCCGAATACGCGACAATCAGGACACCTACTGGTTGTGGCATGGATCACAGCAACCGTAAGGAGCGTTGCTCATGGAACTCGAGAAGCCCGTCACGCCGCCCAGCCCGATTCGTGTTCGAGGCGATCTGGACTCCGCGCTGTCGCGGTGGCTGTGGCTGGTCAAGTGGCTACTGGCGATTCCGCACTACGTCGTGCTGTTCTTCCTACACATCGCGTACGCCGTGCTCACGGTGGTGGCCTTCTTCGCCATCCTGATCACCGGCAAGTACCCGCGGGGACTGTTCGACTTCAACGTGGGCGTCATGCGCTGGGGATGGCGGGTGACTTTCTACGCGCTCTCGGTACTGGGCACCGACAAGTACCCGCCGTTCAGCCTGCAACCGAACGCGGACTACCCGGCCGACCTGGAGATCGACTATCCGGAGACCTTGCACCGCGGCCTGGTGCTGGTGAAGTGGTGGCTGCTCGCCATTCCGCACTACCTGATCGTCGGCGCGGTGCTCAGCGGCGGCATCGCGATCGCGGGGAGCGACGGTGACGACTGGGGCGGCGGCTCGATCTCGTTGCTGAGCATCCTGCTGATCGTCGCGTTGATCGGGTTGCTGTTCACGGCGCGCTACCCGCAGGGCATCTACGACTTCGTGATGGGCGTCAATCGCTGGATCATCCGCGTGCAGGCCTATGCCGGTTTGATGCGGGACGAGTACCCGCCCTTCCGGCTCGACCAGGGCGCTCGCGAGCCCGACTGAACCGGTACCGAATCCGCCCGCCTGTTCAGCGGGCGGATTCGTATATCCGCCGGACGACGTCCTCGATCTCGGGCTCCTCGATCGACAGGTCCCGCACTTCGGCGCGCTCCGACACCGCGGCCAGCAATTGCGCGGCCGTGATCTGCTCGGGATCGAAGGCCAGCCGCTGCCGCATACCGTCGCCTTCGGTGCCGAGCAGCTGGGCGCAGCGTAGATCGTCGAGGTCGGGCGCCGGTTCGGCCAGGTCGACCACCAGTACCCGGCGCGCGCCGACGGTGGCCGCCAGGCCGGTCAGCGACCCGTCGTACACCAAGTGTCCGTGATCCACGACGAGCACACGCTCGCAAAGCCTTTCGATATCGCCCATATCGTGGGTGGTGAGCAGCAGGGTCGTACCGCGCTCGGCCCGCTCCGTGCGCAGGAACTCGCGCAGCCGTTGTTTGGACAGCACATCGAGGCCGATCGTGGGCTCGTCCAGGATGACCAACTCGGGCGAATGCAGCAGTGCCGCGGCGACTTCCGCGCGCATGCGCTGGCCCAGCGAGAGCTGGCGCACCGGTGTGTCGAGTGTGTCGGCCATTTCCAGCTGCTCGATCAGTTCGTGCGCGCGCTTGCGCGCGGCGCCCGGCTCCAACCGGTGGATCGCGGCGAGGATCGAGAACGACTCGCGCAGGGGCAGATCCCACCACAGTTGCGAGCGCTGGCCGAACACCACGCCGATCCGCCCGGCCAGTTCACGTCGCTGCCGCACGGGATCCAGCCCGCAGGTGCGCACGGTGCCCGCGGTGGGGACCAGGATGCCGGTGAGCATTTTGATCGTGGTGGACTTGCCCGCGCCGTTGGCGCCGATGTAGCCGACGGCGGCGCCCCGCTCGATCCGGACGGTCATCCCGTCGACGGCGGTGAGCGTCTCGCGGCGCCTGCGCCAGCGGCGGCCGTTTTTGCGATACAGGATGAACTGCCTGGTGAGGCTCTCCATGTCGATGATCGCCTCCGGGCTGCCCGTGCTCATCCGCCGCCTCCCTGGTAGTGCCGAGTGCCCGATCGCCACAAACCCAGCGCCAGCAGCCAGACCCACAGTGCCGCCGCCGGGGTGAGCCAGGCCAGCCAGGCGGGCAGCAGCGGAGGGCCGGGCAAGCCGAGCAGCGCGAGGGTGGGCAGATAGGCCGTGAACGAGACCGGAATCGCGAACCCGAACAGCAGCCGCATGGGGGTGGGGAACACCGACGCCGGTTGCGTCGCCGCGAACGAGCCGCCGTAAGTGAAACTGTTGGTGAGCTCGGAGCCGTCGATCAGATAGAACTGCAATCCGGCGGCGCAGACGAACACCCCGCCGAACAGTGCGATACCGCCGACCAGCGTGAGTGCGAGCAGCGCGGCCGTGGTCGAACTCCAGGCGATGTCGTTGCGTGCCGCACCGGTCACCAGCGCGACGACCGAGACCGAGGCGCGAGCGAACCGGCGCAGGGAGATGTCGCTGGTGATCAATTGCAGCAGCAGTGGTTGCGGCCGCAGGTGGTAGGCGTCGAGCTGGCCCATCCGGATCAGCACCGGCAGCGTGTCGAGGTGGCCGAAAAGCACCTGGGACAGCGCGAAACTCGTGTTGCTCAACCCGAACAGAAGCAGTGCGCCGTCCAGGTCGAGGCCGCCGAGGACGCGTGCGGTGCGGAAGATGAGCCACACCTCGGCCAATTCGACCAGGCCCACCAGAAATGCGCTCAGAAGCTCACTGGCGAACGACAACCGGTAGCTGCGCTGCGCCCGGATCCTGGAGCGCAACACGGCCACGTAGGGCGTCGACCACGACTCGGTGCGCGGGGCAACGATGTCACCCACCCTGCACCTCCAGCCTGCGCCGGCCCGCGACGAGCAGCACGCGTCCGGCGATCGCGGTGACCACCACCCAGAACACTTGGATCCCGACGACCGAGAGTGCTTCCGCGCCGGTGATCCGTCCCGAGAGCACGTCGATCGGAGATTGCAGAATCGACGGGAAAGGCGTGGCCGCCGCGATGGCGCCCAGCCACGATGGGAACATGTGCACCGGCACGAACAGTCCGGCCAGAAACGTGCCCGCGGCGTAGTACAGCACCCGGATGCCGCGGGTTTCCACGACCCAGAATCCGATCAGCACCACGAGGAACCGGCACAGGAACGAGATGACCACCGCCAGCAGGACACTCACCGCTCCGAGCAGGTAGGGACCGGGCGTGACCGGCATCGCCAGCCCGAAGGTGAGCGTGCCCACCAGCACGCTCGGCACTCCGCGCGGCAGGAAGGTGCACGCCGCGCGCCCGAGATCATCGGCGAGATAGCCGCATTGGATGTCGACCGGGCGCAGGAAGTCGATCGCGATGTCGCCGTTCTTCACCCGATCGTCCAGCGGTCCCAGCGGTCCCATGAACTGCACCGCGCCGAGCAGCCCCTGGGAGAGCCACACGTAGGCGCCGACGCTGCCCCGGTCGTACCCGCCGAAGTCGCCCGCGGCATCCACCGCCGCGGCGAGGACGGCCGCGCGGACGAACCCGAACACGCAGTTGGTGAACAGCCCCGCGAACATGGCCATTTTGTATTGCCACTGTCTGCGGAATCCTGCGCCCACGAGGGATGTGTAGAGGGCGACGGCGCTGCGAAATCGTTCCCTGACGGCACGCTGTCCGCCCCCCTCCGGTCTGCCGCGCACAAGGAGTTGACTCTACTGGCCGCGGCGCGGAGCGGGAAAGGCTTCGGCGCGTTTTGAAGAAAAGGCCACATCCGGGCCGCGTCGATGTTAGAAACACTCTCACTTCAGATTGTGGAGCGCTCGCGCACGACGAGTAAGGAACGCCGATGACCGTCGCCGAGATGACTGTTTTCGAGGCACTCGAATCGAACGTGCGCGGGTACTGTCGCTGCTGGCCCGCCGTCTTCGACACCGCCAGCGGAGCGTGGTTGCGCGACGAGAACGGCAAGGAGTACTTGGATTTCTTCGCGGGCGCGGGCTCGCTCAACTACGGCCACAACAACCCCGTACTCAAGCGGGCGCTGCTCGACTACATCGCCGGGGACGGCATCACCCACGGGCTGGACATGTCCACCGTCGCCAAGCGGCGGTTGCTGGAAGTGTTGCGCGACAACGTCCTCGCCCCGCGCGGGCTGGATTGGAAAGTCCAGTTCCCCGGGCCGACCGGAGCCAACGCGGTCGAGGCCGCGTTGAAGCTCGCGCGCAAGGTGACCGGGCGGCAGACCGTGCTGAGCTTCACCAACGCTTTCCACGGGATGTCGCTGGGCGCGCTGGCGGTGACCGGGAACGCCGCGAAGCGGTCGGGTGCAGGGGTGTCGCTCGGGCACGCGATGCCGATGCCATACGACGGGTATCTCGGTGTCGCCGACGATCTGCTGTGGATGCGTAAGGCGCTGGATGATCCGTCATCGGGGTTGGACAAGCCTGCGGCGGTGATCGTGGAGACGGTGCAGGGCGAAGGCGGCATCAATGTGGCCCGGGCGGAGTGGTTGCGCGGACTGGCCGAATTGTGTTCGGCCCGCGGCATTCTGTTGATCGTCGACGACGTGCAGATGGGTTGCGGCCGTACCGGGCCGTTCTTCTCTTTCGAGGTCGCCGGGATCACGCCCGATATCGTGACGTTGTCGAAGTCGATCGGCGGCTACGGTCTGCCGATGGCGTTGGTGTTGTTTCGGCCGGAGCTCGATCAGTGGGCGCCCGGTGAGCACAATGGCACCTTCCGGGGCAACAACGCGGCGTTCGTGACGGGGCGTGTCGCGCTCGAGCACTATTGGTCGGATTCCGCACTGGAACTCGCGACCGTCGCCAAGGGGGAGCGGATCGCGCGAGCCCTGGGCGAATTCGTCTCGACCTTCCCCGGAGTCTCGACGCGGGGGCGGGGCCTGGTGCACGGCGTCGCGTTCGAGGACACGTCTCTCGCGGAAAAGGTCGGCCGGGCCGCTTTCGATCGTGGCTTGCTCGTGGAGACGTCCGGTTCGATGGACGAGGTGATCAAATTGATGCCGCCCCTGACGATCGCCGACGACGAGATCGACCACGGCATCCGGCTATTGGCGGCAGCGATGGAAGCGGTGTGCGGATGAAGGCTTTCCGTACGTGTTGCAAAACTATCTCAGCGATGCCCGCGTGGCGGTGAGGAGCGAGTAATCGCGCTGCGACGAAGGCAAAAGAGTCGCGACACTGTACTAATCCGGACGCAACAGTCCGGTGGTGTCCTGGTAGCCATGCGAATGCCCTCCTGGCTCGGGAAGAGCAAGACAACCAGCAGCATCTACGACCAGATCGGCGGTCACGCGGCACTCGAGGTCGTCGTGGAAGATTTCTATACCCGCGTGCTCGCCGACGGTGAACTGGCCGGATTCTTCACCGGCACGAACATGTCGCGCTTGAAGGGAAAACAGGTCGAGTTCTTCGCCGCGGCCCTCGGCGGTCCCATCCCGTACACCGGTGCTCCGATGAAGCAGGTACACCAGGGCCGGGGTATCACCATGCAGCACTTCGGCTTGGTAGCGGGGCATCTGGAGGCGTCGCTCACCGCGGCGGGCGTGCCCGCCGATCTGGTCGCCCAGATCCTGGGCGCCATCGCCCCGCTGGCCGACGACATCGCCTCGTCGACCGCGACGATCTAGCCGCCGGGTCCGGTGGCGTGCCCGCTTCCGGTGGCGGGCAGGCGGGCTCGGCGACTGCGGTCCGCGCCCTACGCCGTAGTCGCCGCACTTTTCGGGTCCTGGCGGTTGCGCACCACGGTGTGATTCACGCGCGTTCGAAGGCGTCGACTATGTGGCCGACGAGGCCGGGGAATCGGGCCTCGATATCGTTGCGGCGCAGTGATGTCCAGCGCTTGGTGCCTTCGTCTCGCTGGTGGATCAGGCCGGCTTCGCGTAGGACACGGAAGTGATGGCTGAGCGTCGAGGGCGCGACATCCACGGGAAAGGTGCCGCAAACCCGCTCCGGCCCGGTCCACAGCGTCCGCACGATCGTCATTCTGGTCCGGTCGGACAGCGCGTGCAGGATGTCGAGGAGGTCCAGCTCGGCGACGTCGGGGTGCCGCGGTGGGGCCGTGTTCCGTTGCGATCGGGCCATGTGCGCACTCCCTCCTCCTTGGTGAAACCAGGCTACCGTGCTTATTCTATGTTCGACGAACATCGAACATCGAATAAGGGGTCCTCATGCGGGCAGTGCAGCTGACCGGTCCGGCGCCGGATGCCACCACGACGCGGGTCGTCTCGACCGACGAGCCGCGCCCGGGTCCGGGCGAGCTGGCGATCGAGGTCGCCTACGCAGGTATCAACTTCATGGATGTCATGGCGCGACGCGGCGACGCGGGATATGCCTCCGGCTGGCCGTACACGCCCGGGCTGGAGGTGGCGGGCCGGGTGCGCGCGCTCGGCGCGGGGGTCGACCGTTTCGCCGTCGGAGACCGCGTCGCCGCGTTGACCCGCGCGGGCGGGCTGGCCGAGGTCGCACTCGCTTCCGCCGACGTGGTCACCGCGGTACCCGCCGCCGTACCGCTACCGGTCGCGGCCGCCGCGCCGCTCGTGCTGTCGACCGCCACGTTGTTGCTGCGCGATGCCGCCCGGCTGCGGCCCGGCGACTCGGTGCTCATGCACTCGGCCAGCGGGGGAGTCGGCCACGCGGTCGCGCGACTGGCGGCCGCCGAGGGCGCGGGCCCGCGGTTGGGCACGGTGGGCAGGCCGGACAAGATCGCGGACGGGCTCGCGGCGGGGTGGGATGTCGTCACCGCGCGCGGCGAGGATGTCGTCGCCGCGGTGCGGGCCGCGGCCCCGGGCGGGGTGGACGTCATCCTCGATCCGACCGGTACCGCGAATCTCGAGCTCGACCTGGAACTGGCCGCGCCCGGTGCGCGAATCGTGCTGTTCGGCAACGCGACCGGTGGCACGCCCACGCCGTTGCCGCCGTTGGCCCGGCTCATCGGCGGCAACGTCGCCCTGATCGGGTTCAGCATCAGCCGGCTGCGGGACACGGTGCCGCACAGAGTCGCCGCGGCCCTCGCCGACGGTCTGGCCAAGGTCGGTGACGGCGGACTGGAACTGCCGGTGACGGTGGTCGACTCGCTGGACCGGGTCGCTGAAATACACGATCTGCTTGCCACTGGACGAGGTTCCGGCAAGTACGTCGTCGCGATCGGCGGCGAGTGAGGCTTCGGTGATCTCGGCTCGAGACACGGACCTAGACGAAGTGCTCGATGTGCGGGAACCCGGCCCAGCCGGGATCACCGGTGTGCACGAACGCAGCGCAGGCCTGCTGCACCTTCATGGTCAATCGCCGCAGGTCGGCCGGGTCCGCGCCGGCCAGCATCGGCGCCGTGCGCCAGGCCTCGAGACGGCCGAACACGAAGGGTAGGTCGATGCAGTGGCAGGCTCGGAACAGGCTGTCCGGCGGAGACCAGTCGAACCGGAAAGCGAAGGCCGATCGGGTCGGCAGGCCGTCGAGGCCGAAGAACCGTTCGGTCAGCTCCGCAGGCCCGTCGGGGAAGAACGCGCGGGCTTCGTCGCGGGTCGTGCCGACCAGCATCGGCAGGTCATGGGGCAGTCCGCCCACCAGGTCGGCGGACACCCCGCCCGCGGCGACCAGTTGGAACGGCGGTGTCACGTCCAGCGGTACGGCCCGCCGCCGGGCCAGCTCTCCCTGCGCGGACAGCAATCGGCCGATCGACACGGCCCGTAGCCGATCCGCCTTCTCGGGGTGCAGGCCGAGTACCTCGAGGAATTGCCGCCCGATCCCGGCGGCCGCGGCCGGGGCGTACGGCCGCGTCCCTATCGGCGTGCTCTGCAGGATGACCTGCCGGAACAGCCCTACACCGGCCGGGTGGCGGAGCAGTGCGAGCGCCGACAGCGCCCCGGCCGACTGACCTGCCAGCGTGACGCGTCTCGGGTCGCCGCCGAACGCCGCGATGTTCTCCCGCACCCAGCGCAACGCCGCGACCTGGTCCAGCAAGCCCACATTGGGCGGGCCGTATTCCGGCGCCAAGTACAGGTACCCCAATGCGCCGAGCCGGTAGTTGACCGTGACGACCACCATCCGCCCACGCTCGGCCAACAGGGAGCCGTCGTACCAGGCTTCGGCGCCCGAACCGCTGGAGAACCCGCCGCCGTGCAGCCAGACCAGCACCGGCAGCCCGGTGCCGCCCGGTGTCCATACGTTCAGCGACAGGCAGTCCTCGCTTCGGTCGAGAGCACTGCCCGGCCCCATCACCCGTTCCAGCCGCGAGCGTGGCTGTGGAGACGCCGGACCCGGCCGCCGAGCATCGCGTATCCCGGTCCAGGCGGCAGCGGGCCCCGGCGCGGCGAACCGCGCGGCCCGGCCGAACGGGATGCCGCGAAACGCGGTCACCGACCCGCTGCTGACACCGCGCAATGCCCCGGCGGGCGCGTGTACCAGTTCGTTCATCGCTCATGCCGCCAGGAAGGCGACCGCCCCGCCGCGGGCCTCGGCAGCCCCGACAAAGAATCCCCCGGGCAGCTCGCGCACGGTGAAACCGTTGCCAACCACCAGTTTCCGCGCGGCGTCGAGATCGGCGACGGCGACGGCCTGGCCCGCGAGGTAGGGCAGTGCGGGCACCGGCTCCCCGGGCAGGACCGCCTCGAAGTCGGAGACCGCGACGATCTCCATCCGGCCCACTGTCAGCGGCAGGACCGTCAGCGGCGGCTCGGTCAGCGGCCGGACGTCGAGGATGCGGGCGTAGCGGTCGACGGTCGCCGCCAGTTCCGTGTCGTCCACGACGAGCAGCACGCTGTGCAAGTGGGTGGCGCCGTTGGCGTGGTCCAGGTAGCGGGACTGATGGATCAGTTCGGGCGTCAGATGCCGGGCGACGTGGATCAGCCCCTCGGGGGTCAGCGCGCGGTCGAGGTGCACCGCCTCGAACCGCGCGGTCGCCGGGCCGTCGGGGGTGTCCACGTCGCGTTGCAGCGGCAGCACCCCGGACGACGACAGATCGGCCGCGCGCAGCCGGCGCTCGACCGCTTCGGCGTCCGCGCAGCCGAACGAGCAGCCGTGCAGACCCTCGTATTGTGCGATCAGGGGCCGGATCTGCCACGGATCGACCGAACCGTCCCCGAACAGCCCGAGCAGTTCCAGGTAGGTCGAGCCGAACAGCGCGCACCGGTTGCCCGCACCCATCGGTTTGCGCTCACCACCGGGCCGATCCGAGCCCATGTGCATGGACAGCGGCGTGAGGGTGAAGCCGAGCGCCTCGTATGTTCCGGCGGTGGCATCCATGTCGGTGGTGTAGAGGACGGAGTGGTCGATGCGATCGATGTCGGTCATGCCCAAAAGGCTGGGCCGCCGTGGGGCACCTGTTCCAGTCACCGCCCCGTTGATTGCGGGATTTCGACATATTGCCGTCTGCAATGGTGGAATCGCTCACCCGGCCACGCAACGGCTCCCGCCCGGACTGTGCACCGAATAGGGCGGAAGTATGTGTCGCGCTCAGCGGCGTGTTCGGGTGAGGGCTGCGCCGACTCGCTTGCTGTTACGGATGACCGGAGCGCTCTCCACGCCGCGGATGCCCGGTAGGTTGCCGATGCCCTGTTCGAGAAAGTCGTAGAGGGCGTCCACATCGCGGCAGGCCGCGAACAGCAGCAGGTTGGTGGGGCCGGTGGTGGCGGCGGCGAAGGCGACGTCGGGATGCGCGGCGATCGCCTCGGCGGCCTGCCGCACCCGTGCCGGGTCGACGGTCAGCCACAGGATCGCCAGCGTCTCGAATCCCAGCAGTACCGGATCGATATCCACGTCGAAGAACAACGCACCGCCCTCGCGTAACTGGGCCAGGCGGCGTTTGGCCGTCATCTCGGACCACCCGGTCGCCCGGGCGATGTCGGAGTAACCGACGCGACCGTCCTGCGCGAGGATGGCGAACAATTCCTCGTCGCCCTCCGCAGGCGCTGTCGACGCCTGTTGAGACGGGGCCAGCGCGGCGATCTGCTCGGCGGTGAGCGAGTCGGCCCGGCCGTGCCAGCCGGCCGGACCGCCCGCGAAGACGCGCAGCAGGCAGTGCGCGGTGACGCCGGTGACCCGCGGCGTCTTCGGCAACTGCCCGAGCAGCAGGGCATCGCTCTCTCGGGAACTGCGGGTGCGGGTGACGCAGACGATCTGCGTGCCGCCCGAGGTGAGGCAGACCCACGAGGTATCCGGCCGCCGGGCCAGCGCATCGGCGACAGCCACCGCCGCGTCGGGGGTCACCTGGACCCGGACGAACCACTCCACCCACCCCAGTCGCCGGGAGTTCGGCAGGCCGACCACCCGCAGTTGCCCGGTGGCGCGCAGCCTGCGATACCGCCGTGCGACCGTCTGATCGGACACGCCGAGCACCGCTGCGATGCGGCTGAACGGTGCGCGCCCGTCGATGTGCAGCGCGTGCACGATCGCGCGATCGATGTGGTCCAGGACCGGAGAACTCACCGGCGACAGCGTACTGCGGCCCTCCGCGACCGAATCCTCATCATGGGCGTGCTCACCCACGGCGATCTTCCGGGCCACCTTCGGCGTGCCGCCGTACTTCCTGGCCGGCTGCTCCGAAGCGGTGCCGCAACTCGGTCGCGAAGTCGTCGGCGAACTCGGCCGGATCGTCGAAATTACGCTCCGGATAGAGAAGCCGACTGGGCAATGTTCTTTGGTGTTTGAGCGTCGCGCTCGGTGGGTACTACCCCTGTGACCCGTTGTATGTACAGGTCACAGGGGTTGTTGCGCCCCCGGCAGGAATCGAACCTGCGACCTAGGGATTAGAAGGCCCTTGCTCTATCCAACTGAGCTACGGAGGCAGCGGGTTCTACGATGGCCGACATTGGCCGTGCTGTCCAGCGAGTCGATTATAGCGAGCGTCCAGGTGGCCGGATTCTTAGCGTTAGCAACGTTTCAGCCATCCCGAACAGTAGGTGACGCGCCGTGGTGATCGGGGCCAAGGATATCGGTACAAACCCGACCGGGCCACGGAATACTCGCCGAACTACGCTCAGTCGTATGTCCTCCGCCCCCACCTCGTCCGCCGCTCCCCGAGTCGAGGCCGCTCGGTCGGGGGCGACGTTCGGCACGATCACCGCGCTGGCCGGCGCCACCGCGGCCGTGGTCGCGGCGCTGGTGGTGGGGTTGTCGGCGGCGCAGGCACTGAGCCTGCTCGGCATCCCCGACCCGGGGGCGGCGACCACCTACGGACTGCCCGCGGTCCGGGCGCTCGCCGACCTGTCGGCCGCGCTGACAGTCGGCTCGCTGTTGTTCGCGGCCTTCCTGGTGCCGCCGCAGTCGAACGGGCTGCTGGACGTCGGCGGGTATCGCGCGGTGCGCAGGGCGTCGAATTTCGCGGTGGTCTGGGCGTGTTGCGCGGCGCTGCTGGTGCCGCTGACGGTTTCGGACACCACCGGACGGCCGGTGGGGGATGTTCTGCGCCCGCAGGAACTGTGGCAGGCGATCGATCGAATCGAGTTGGCCGGAGCTTGGCGGACGACCGTCGTTTTCGCCCTGATCGTCGCCGTGGGCTGCCGCCTCGCATTGCGCTGGGGCTGGACTCCGGTCCTGCTCGGGGCCGCGATCGCCACCATGATGCCGCTGGCGTTGACCGGCCATTCCTCCTCGGGCGGGTCGCACGACGTGGCGACCAACAGCCTGATCCTGCATCTGGTCTCGTCCGCCGTCTGGGTCGGCGGCCTGTTCGCGGTGCTCGCGCACGCCCTGCGCGGCGGTGCGTACACCGACGTCGCGGCCCGGCGTTTCTCGTCGACCGCCACGGTCGCCTTCGCCGTGATCGCGGTCAGCGGCGTGATCAACTCCTGGGTCCGCGTGCCGCTGGACGAACTGCTCTCCAGCACCTACGGCAGGCTGGTGCTGGCCAAGGCCGCCGCGCTGGCGGTGCTCGGTGTGTTCGGTTACGTGCAGCGCCGCGCCTCGTTGCCCGCCTTGGCGGCCGATCCCGGCGACCGGTTGGCCCTGGTGCGGTACGCGGGCGTCGAAGTATTGATCTTCGCCGCGACCATCGGCCTCGCGGTCGGGCTCGGCCGTACGCCGCCGCCACCGCCGGATTCCGTTCCGACGCCGGTCGAAGTGGAGCTGGGCTACAACCTGGCCGGGCCGCCCAGCTTCGCCCGCCTGGCGTTCGACTGGCGGTTCGATCTGATCTTCGGAACGCTGTCCATCGTGCTCGCGGTGCTGTACCTGCTCGGCGTGCGGCGGCTGCGAGCGCGGGGTGACGCGTGGCCGGCCGGGCGGACGTTCGCCTGGCTGTCCGGTTGTGTGGTGCTGCTCGTCGCCACCTCTTCCGGCGTCGGCCGGTACTCACCCGCGATGTTCAGCGTGCATATGGGAGCCCATATGGCGCTGTCCATGCTCGCGCCGATCCTGTTGGCGCTCGGTGGCGCGGTGACGCTGGCGCTGCGCGCGCTGCCGCCGGCCGGCCGCGGTGGCGTGCCGGGTCCGCGGGAATGGCTACTGGCCGCGGTACACAACCCGGTCTCGCGTTTCCTGACCCACCCGATCGTGGCGTCGGCGATCTTCGTCGGCGGCTTCTACGCGCTGTACCTGGGCGGCATCTTCGACGCCTACGCCGACTCGCACGCGGCGCACCTGCTGATGAACGTGCACTTCCTGCTCAGCGGTTACCTGTTCTACTGGGTGGTGATCGGCATCGATCCCAAGCCGAGGCAGGCGGAGCCGTTGACCAAGCTCGCCATGGTGTTCGGCTCGCTGCCGTTCCACGCGTTCTTCGGCATCGCGCTGATGAGCATGACCACGGTGCTCGGCGGCTGGTTCTACCACGGCCTCGGTCTCGGCTGGAACGGCGATCTGCTCGGCGACCAGCGCACCGGCGGCAGCCTCGCGTGGGCGAGCGGTGAGGTCCCCCTGGTGGTGGTGATGCTGGCGTTGCTGATCCAATGGTCGCGCAGCGATCAGCGACTCGCGCAACGCACCGATCGAGCCGCCGAACGCGACAACGACGCCGCACTCGCCGCACACAACGCGATGTTCGCCGAACTGGCCAAGCGAGATGGAGAAGTGCGTAAGTGAGTGAACGCGCCACCACGGTCTCCCCACACAGACCGGCCGGGCGGGTGGAACGGTCGGACGTGCGATCCGCACGCAAGCGGCTGGCGGGGCAGATCCGTAAGACGCCGGTCTTCCACACCTCCATCGCGAGCCCGTCCGGTCCCGTCCCGGTGACGATCAAGCTCGAGCACCTCCAGCACGGCGGGACGTTCAAAGTACGCGGCAGCCTCAACGCGCTGCTCGAGTCGGGCGCCGGGGTCGATCAGGTGGTGATCGCCTCCGGCGGCAACGCGGGTATCGCGGCTGCGCTGGCCGCGGCGCGGCTCGGAAAATCCTGCACCGTCGTCGTCCCGGAGACGGCGCCGCACACCAAGGTCGCCGCGATGTGGTCGCACGGCGCGGAGGTGCTCTGGCACGGCACCTGCTACGCCGAGGCCTTGCAGCACGCGACCGAGCTGGCCACCGAACGGGGCGCGCTGCTGCTGCACGGCTACGACCTGCCCGCGGTGGTCGCGGGCATCGGTGTGGTGGGGCTGGAACTCGAGGAGCAGGTACGTGGTCGGCCACCGGTGCTGGCCGCGGTGGGCGGTGGCGGACTGGTCGCGGGCATCGCGGCCGCGGTCGGGCGGCGTCAGCGGGTGATCGGGGTGGAACCCGACGGCGCCGCGATCCTGCGCGCGGCGTTGGCGGCCGAGCGTCCGGTGGACATTGTCGGGTCCGGGATCACCGTCGACTCGCTGGGGCCGACCCGGATCGGTGACATCGCACTCGACGTCGCCCGCCGCCACGGCGTGCGCTCGGTGCTGGTCAGCGACGACGCGATCAGCGCGGCGCGGGAATATCTGTGGCGCGAATTCCGCATCCTGGTGGAAGTGTCCGGCGCCACGGCGCTGGCCGCAGTGCACAGCGGCGTCTACGTTCCCGCGCCGGACGAGCGACCGGTCGTGGTCCTCTGCGGCGCCAATACCGACGTCGCGGTGTTCTGACCACGCGGGCGTGAAAGCTCGGTCTTCACATTTCGGGAAGTTGTGCACATTCCCGGATCGGATCGCTCGGGTCCGCGAAATCGGCGCACGCTGGAAGTGCCTCCTGGAGGGGGAGGACATTCCGGGCGGTTCCGGATCCGAATGTGAAGGGGCGTAGCTATGTACGAGGCGAATGCGACCGTGATCGGAACGATCGCCACCCATCCGGTCAAGCGTGATCTGACCAATGGCGAGCAGGTGGTCACCTTCCGGTTGGCCAGCAATTCCCGCCGATTGGACCAGACGTCGGGGCAATGGGTGGACAACGGCACCCTCTATCTCACCGTCAGCTGCTGGCGCAGGCTGGTGGCAGGTGTCGACGCGTCACTGCGGCGCGGCGATCCGATCATCGCCTACGGCCAGCTGCGCTCCCACGAGTACCGGAGCAAGGACGGTGTGGAGCGACGGGATCTGGAGATGCGCGCCACCGCGGTCGGACCGGACCTGTCCCGCTGTGTCGCGCACTTGACGCGGCTGTCCGACCTGCCGCCACGGAATACTTCCGCGATCGCGAGCGCTGAAGGTCAGGTGCCGGTGGGCGACGCGCCGGGGGAGAATATCGTTGCCGCCGATTCGGCACCGCCGCGCGGCAACGCGCCCGAGCCGGTCGACGCTTGATCGCATGGCCGGTTTTCGTCCCGGCGGCAGGGTAGCTCTGCTTCGTCCCCCCATCTCTCGCACCGATAGGCTTCACACTTATGGCTGAGTTCATCTACCAAATGAAGAAGGTTCGCAAGGCGCACGGCGACAAAGTCGTGCTCGACGATGTCACCTTGAACTTCCTTCCCGGCGCCAAGATCGGCGTCGTCGGCCCGAACGGCGCGGGTAAATCCAGCGTGCTGAAGATCATGGCCGGACTGGACCAGCCGAACAACGGTGACGCGTTCCTCGCCGCCGGCGCCACCGTCGGGATCCTCCAGCAGGAGCCGCCGCTCAACGAGGAGAAGACCGTCCGCGGCAACGTCGAGGAGGGCATGGGCGAGATCAAGGTGAAGCTGGATCGCTTCAACGAGATCGCCGAGCTGATGGCCACCGACTACTCCGACGAGCTCATGGAGGAGATGGGCAAGCTGCAGGAGGACCTGGATCACGCCGACGCGTGGGACCTGGACTCCCAGCTCGAGCAGGCAATGGACGCGCTGCGCTGCCCGCCGCCGGACGAGCCGGTCACCAACCTCTCCGGTGGTGAGCGCCGCCGCGTGGCGCTGTGCAAGTTGCTGCTGAGCAAGCCCGACCTGCTGCTGCTCGACGAGCCGACCAACCACCTGGACGCCGAGAGCGTGAACTGGCTCGAACAGCACCTGGCGCAGTACCAGGGCGCCGTGCTCGCGGTCACCCACGACCGGTACTTCCTGGACAACGTCGCCCAGTGGATTCTGGAGCTGGACCGCGGCCGCGCCTACCCGTACGAGGGCAACTACTCCACCTACCTCGAGAAGAAGGCCGAGCGGCTCGAGGTCCAGGGCAAGAAGGACCAGAAGCTGCAGAAGCGGCTCAAGGAAGAGCTCGCCTGGGTCCGTTCCGGCGCCAAGGCCAGGCAGGCCAAGAACAAGGCTCGCCTCGGCCGGTACGAGGAGATGGCGGCCGAGGCCGAGAAGATGCGGAAGCTCGACTTCGAGGAGATCCAGATTCCCGCGGGCCCGCGCTTGGGCAACGTGGTGGTCGAGGTCGAGCACTTGGACAAGGGCTTCGGCGACCGTCAGCTGATCAAGGACCTGTCGTTCACCCTGCCGCGTAACGGCATCGTCGGCGTGATCGGGCCCAACGGCGTCGGTAAGACCACGCTCTTCAAGACCATCGTCGGGCTCGAGTCGCCGGACAGCGGCGAGGTGAAGGTCGGCGAGACGGTCAAGCTGAGCTACGTCGACCAGAATCGCGCGGGCATCGACCCCAAGAAGACGGTTTGGCAGGTCGTCTCCGACGGCCTCGACTACATCGAGGTCGGCCAGCAGGAGATGCCGTCGCGCGCCTACGTGAGCGCGTTCGGCTTCAAGGGCCCCGACCAGCAGAAGCCCGCGGGCGTTCTGTCCGGCGGTGAACGCAACCGGCTGAACCTGGCGATGACGCTCAAACAGGGCGGCAACCTGATCCTGCTGGACGAGCCGACCAACGACCTCGACGTCGAGACCCTCGGCTCGCTGGAGAACGCGCTGGAGAAGTTCCCCGGCTGCGCCGTGGTCATCTCGCACGACCGCTGGTTCCTGGACCGCACCTGCACCCACATCCTCGCGTGGGAGGGCGACTCCGACAACGAGGCCAAGTGGTTCTGGTTCGAGGGCAACTTCGAAGCGTACGAAGCCAACAAGGTCGAGCGGCTCGGCCCGGAAGCGGCCCGCCCGCACCGGGTTACGCACCGCAAACTCACCCGCGGCTGAGTTCGTCGGCGTAGGCGGGTGCACGGTGCGACCGCACCCGCCCTACGTGTCGCACTGCCTGGATGCTGTGGCCGGGCGAGGTCGACAACGCCGCGAAAGCCCGGATTTCGGCGGATCCCACGGTTCGACTTCGGGCGGCGCAGGACCTCGCCTGTGGAGGGCCCCGGTCGGCGGTGGTTGCTGGGGGCCATAGGGGGCAAGACAGGGACGTCGGACGCATATGTTCCCGGGGTGGGTCACTCGGATACAGTTCGCCCCGCGCAGCGTAAACCTTGTTGGGCCTGGTCGGTGAGCGGGGAAGGGCTCCGACTGTTCGATATACGTCCGGGGCACCTTCACCGCCGCTGGATCTGGTGTCGGCGAGGTTTCTCCTTGCCAGGGTGCCCGCCTGCCTGCCATGAGCGAGTGCGCGCTGCCTGGCGTTTGCTGGTGTGCCATGCGGGGCCGGTTGAGCCGGAGTTCGGGTCGAGAGCGGGGGCGACGGCCGCGGTGGGGTGGCGCGAAAAGTCTTTCCGGGGAACGCGGAACAGGAGTGACACCTACCCACGCGTAGCTCGCTAGGGTGGGAGTCGTGAATGCGCAGGCGCAGTTCGAGCAATCGGTGGCTTCGACCGCCGACGCGGTGGTCGAGCTGACCCGAGGTACCGGTGCGGCGCCGCTGCCGCCACGGATACGACCTGTCGCGCTCACCTGACGTTCGCGGGTCCGACTTCTGTGCTGTGCCCGAGGTTGTCGCGTGTGATCTCGGCACACGAGCGGCGAACTCCGCCGTCGTGGTGAACCACCGGATGTGAAAAGGGAATTCACCCACGCGTCATCGGCGCACAGTTACTCTCGGACCGGCGTCACTTTGTTACGGAACCGATATCCGAGGGAGTTGGCGAAAAATGACCGTCTCGTCCGAATTGTCCAGCGCGGCGTGGGCCGCGGGTTTGCCGCAGTCACTGCGCGGCGAACTCGCGACGCTCGAGGAGGCGTACTTCCGCCACGTCGACGCGGGCGATGTGGACTGTGCGATCACCGGCATCACCCAGATCTTCCGAAGGCACTTGGAGTTGGCGGTGACGCGCCGCCCCGGTCGCGCACTGGTGCGGGTGTACCACCCGGACGACGGCTCCGGAATCGGTGCGGCGGTGCAGATCGTCACCGATGACATGGCGCTGCTGGTCGAGTCGATCAGCTCGTCGCTGAGCCGGATCGGCGCCAGCGTCAGCGAGATCATCCACCCGATCTTCGAGGTCGAGCGGGACGAGGAGGGGCGGCTGACGCACGCCGCCGCGCACGAGGTGGACGGCACCGGCGGGGCGGGACTGCGGGAGTCCTGGATGCACGTGCAATTGCACCCGTCGACCAGTGCGGCGCTGCTGGCCAAGATCGAATCCGCGGTGCCGGACGTGGTGGACGACGTGCGTCAGGTGATCGGCGACACCGAGGCCATCGAAGACGTGCAGAGCAGACTGGCCGACGATCTCGAATCGGCCGCGCAATCCGGGTCCGCGCCGTTCCAGCCGACCGAACTGACCGACACCGCTCACTTGCTGCGTTGGCTGGCCGGGGGGAACTTCACCCTGCTCGGCTACGCGCGCTACCGACTGAGCACCGACCAGGGCCGCGAGATGTCCACCGTCGTGCCCGACACCTGCCTCGGCGTGCTGCGGCCCGACGTGGGCACCGACTTCCACGTGCCGGTCAACGGCGGTGACCGTCCGCTGCTCACGCTGACCCAGGGGCTGGTCCCCGCCACCGTGCATCGTGCGGTGTATCCCTATTTCGTCGGTGTCGCCGATTTCGACGCCGACGGAACCATCGTCGGTGAACACCTGTTCATCGGCGTCTTCACCGTCACCGCCGTGCACGAGAACGTTCTGGACATCCCGGTGATCGAACGCCGGGTCCGTTCGGCGATCGAGGAGAGCGGATTCGACCTGGACTCGTTCTCCGGTCAGGCCATGCTCGAGGTCATCCAGTCCTTCCCGCGCACCGAGCTGTTCTCCGCCGACAGCGAGACGCTGCGCCGCACCGCCACCGCCGTGCTGAGCGTCAGCCTGCGGCGCCAGGTGCGCCTGTTCCTGCGCGCGGACACCTATGGTCGCTATGTCGCCTGCCTGGTCTACCTGCCGCGGGACCGGTACACCACCAGCGCTCGGCTCGAGATGCAGGAGATCCTGGTCCGCGAACTGGGTGGCGTGTCCATCGACTACTCCGCGCGGGTGGGCGAAAGCGAGTTGGCGCGAGTGTATTTCACCGTGCGCATGCCGGAGGCCGAACTCGGTGTCCCGCGCCGTACGCCGCCCGGCGCCGATACCTCCGAGCCCACCAGGCTGCGCTTGCAGAACCTGCTCGCCGAGGCCAGCCGCACCTGGGAGGACCGGCTGAACGACGAGGTGAGCACGTCGACGGTGCTGGATCCCGCGGTGGTGCAGCGATACGCGGAGGCCTTCCCCGAGGGTTACAAACAGGATTTCGCCGCGGCCCGCGCGCTGAGGGACATCGTGCGCCTGGAACATTTGCGAGACGGCGTCATCGATCAATATCTGTACCGGAAGCCGGATTCGGCGCCGGGCTCGTGGCGTTTCACGCTCTACGTCGGTGGTAGCGGCATCTCCTTGAGCCAGGTGCTTCCGCTGTTGCAGAGCCTCGGTGTGGAGGTGGTCGACGAGCGGCCGTACCAGATCGCGCTGGAGGCGGCGGCGGACGGCACCGGCGGTGAGCGGTGGATCTACGACTTCGGCCTGCTGGCCCGCCCGGAGCTGCTGCGCAGTTCGCTCGACCGCGATCTGGACGCCGAACTGCTCGAGTCCTCCAAACGCGCCGACGTGCTGGAGGCGGAGGTGCGCGGGCTGCGGGAACGGTTCGTGGAAGCCTTCGCGGCCATGTGGTACGGCCGCGCGGAGGCGGACGGGATGAACGAGCTCGTGCTGCGTGCCCGGTTGCCGTGGCGGGCCGTGTCGATCCTGCGCACCTACGCGAAGTACTTGCAGCAGGCCAATTTTCCGTACAGCCAGGCCAACATCTGCCGTGTGCTGCTCACCTATCCGGATATCGCGCGCCTGTTCGTCGACCTGTTCGCGGCGCGCTTCGACCCCGACACCGTCTCCGCCGAGCACGCCGCGGAACTGGAGACCCAGGTGCGCGGGCGGATCGACGAGGTGGTCAGCCTGGACGCGGACCGCATCCTGCGCGCGATCCTCGGCCTGGTCAAAGCGACGCTGCGGACGAACTTCTACGTGACCGACGCGGAAGGCAAACCGCGCGACTTCGTGTCGGTGAAGGTCGAGCCACGGGAGATCGCCGAATTGCCCAAGCCGAAGCCGCAGTTCGAGATCTTCGTGTACTCGCCGCGGGTGGAAGGCGTGCACCTGCGCTTCGGGCCGGTGGCCCGTGGTGGATTGCGGTGGTCGGACCGTTTGGAGGATTTCCGTACGGAGATCTTGGGCCTGGTGAAGGCGCAGGCGGTGAAGAACGCGGTCATCGTGCCGGTCGGCGCCAAGGGCGGTTTCGTGGTGAAGCAACCACCCGCGGCCACCGGTGATCCGGTCGCGGACCGGCAGGCGCTGGGCGCCGAGGGTGTGGCTTGCTATCGCACGTTCATCTCGGGCCTGCTGGATGTCACCGACAACGTGGATCGCGCGAGCGGGGAGGTGCTTCCGCCCGCTCGGGTGGTGCGGCGTGACGGTGACGATACCTATCTGGTCGTTGCGGCCGATAAGGGCACTGCGACGTTCTCCGATATCGCCAACGACGTGGCCCAAAGTTATGGCTTTTGGTTGGGTGATGCGTTCGCTTCCGGTGGTTCGGCGGGTTATGACCACAAGGCGATGGGCATCACGGCCAAGGGTGCGTGGGAAAGCGTCAAGCGGCATTTCCGTGAGATGGAGATCGACACTCAGACCCAGGACTTCACGGTGGTCGGTGTGGGTGACATGAGTGGTGATGTGTTCGGCAACGGCATGTTGTTGTCCGAGCACATTCGTCTGGTGGCCGCTTTCGACCACCGCCACATCTTCCTCGACCCGATTCCCGACGCCGCGCGTTCCTATCAGGAGCGGAAGCGGTTGTTCGCGTTGCCGAGGTCGTCGTGGGCGGATTACGACACGTCGCTGATCAGCCCCGGTGGCGGTGTGTGGGATCGCACCGTGAAGGCCGTGCCGATCAGCCCGCAGGCCAGGGCGGCTCTCGGCCTGGGCGACGACGTCGTATCGCTGTCGCCGCCGGATCTGGTTCGCGCGATCCTGCTCGCTCCGGTGGATCTGTTGTGGAACGGCGGTATCGGCACCTACATCAAGGCGAGCACCGAGACCAACGCCGAGGTGGGCGACAAGTCCAACGACGCGGTCCGGGTCAACGGGGATCAGTTGCGAGTCAAGGTGATCGGCGAGGGCGGCAATCTCGGCGCCACGGCCCTCGGCCGCATCGAGTTCAACCGCAACGGCGGCAAGATCAACACCGACGCGCTGGACAACTCGGCGGGCGTGGATTGCTCCGACCACGAGGTCAACATCAAGATCCTGCTCGACGCCGTGGTCTCCGGCGGTCAGCTGCCGCCGGACGAGCGCAACCCGCTACTGGCCTCCATGACCGACGAGGTCGCCCAGATGGTCCTGCAGGACAATGTGGCGCAAAACTTCCTCATGGGCATCTCGCGCACCGAGGCGCCGCAGATGCTCAGCGTGCAGACGCGGCTCATCGAGGAACTCGAACAGCGTCGCGGCCTGGACCGCGAACTCGAGGCGCTGCCCTCGGACCAGGAGATGAAGCACAGGCTGGAGGAGAACGCCGGACTGGCCTCGCCCGAGCTGGCCAATCTCATGGCGCACGTGAAGCTCTCGCTCAAGGCCGATCTGCTCGATTCCGACCTGCCCGACAGTCAATACTTCGCCGCGCGGCTGCCGGAGTACTTCCCCACGCCGCTGCGCGACCGGTTCGGAGCGGCGATCAAACGCCACCGGCTGCGCCGGGAGATCGTCACCACCATGATCGTCAACGAGATGGTGGACTACGGCGGCATCACCTACGCGCACCGGTTGAACGAAGAGGTCGGCGCCACCACCACCGACGCGGTGCGCGCCTTCGCCGCGGCGAGCGGAATCTTCGACCTGGACGAACGATGGGCGCGAATCCGCGCCTGTGACGCGCCGACCCCGGTGCGCGACCTGCTCGAACTGGAGACGAAGCGGACCCTCGACCGGGCATCCCGGTGGCTGCTGAGCAATCGCCCGCAGCCGATCGCGGTGGGCTCCGAGATCAGCCGGTACCGGGCCGACGTGCGGGAACTCGCCCCCAAGGTGCCGGGATGGCTGCGCGGGCACCACGTGTTCTCGCTCACCGACCGGTCCGCCGAGTTGATCGCTCGCGGTGCGCCGACCGACCTCGCCACCGAGGTGTTCGGTCTGCTCCACCTCTTCCCGCTGCTGGACATCGTGGACATCGCCGACATCACCGACCGGGACGGAGACGAGGTCGGGTCGCTGTACTACGCGCTCAACGACCACCTCAAGATCGACTGGCTGCTGCAGGCGGTCAGCCACCTCGAACGCGGCGACCGCTGGCACGCGCTGGCGCGGCTCGCGCTGCGCGACGACATGTACGGGTCGCTGCGCTCGCTCACGCTCGACGTGCTCTCCGGCGGCGACCCCGAGGAGACGGCGGACGAGAAGATTGCATACTGGGAGTCGAAGAATCAGTCCCGCCTCGGCAGAGCCAGGGCGGCGCTGTCGGAATTGTTCGAGTCCGGAACCCACGATCTCGCCACGTTGTCGGTTGCAGCGCGGCAAGTGCGGAGCATGGTGAGCGGGGTGGGCGCTCAATCGGAGGTACCACGTTGACGAGTTCGGTGAGCGGCAGCGGGAAGGCCGCGGGCAGCCTGGTGCTGCCCAAGCGGTTCCACGCCAAGGTGGATGTCAGGTGGTCGGACATGGACGTGTTCCAGCACGTCAACCATGCCCGGATGGTGACGCTGCTGGAAGAGGCGCGCATTCCGTGGCTGTTCGAGGACGGCCGCCCGACCGCACCGCTGCGTGAGGGGTGCGTCCTCGCCGATCTGCGTGTCCGCTATCGCGGTCAATTGCGGCATGAGGATACGCCGCTGGACATCGCCATGTGGATCGAGCAGCTGCGCGCGGTCGACTTCACCATCGGCTACGAGGTGCGGG
Organism: Nocardia sp. NPDC051911; assembly: GCF_040681035.1. Lineage (NCBI taxonomy): Bacteria > Bacillati > Actinomycetota > Actinomycetes > Mycobacteriales > Nocardiaceae > Nocardia > Nocardia sp. NPDC051911. The sequence goes on along the minus strand of NZ_JBFAXY010000011.1, from coordinate 32,757 downwards.
CGGCGGGCGCGCTGCCCGACTCGCCCGCGGCCGTGGTGGCGTCCACGCAGATCGCGGCGTTCGACATGCGGGCGCAGCGGTTGCGCAGGCTCACCGACGCCGAGCGTGATTACCTGTCCGAATGGATGGACTGAGCGACCGCGTCGGTGGCGGCGGAGTGCTGACGGCGGAGCGGCCGTGATGGCGGAACAACGAGTGCTGCATGTGCCCGATCCGGCGGAGCGGGAGAATCTCGCGACGTTTCTGACCAGGGCCGTGCGGCTGGACCCCGGGGCGGTGGTGCGCCTGCGCCGCCGCGGGGAGAAATACGTCTCGGCCTGGGTGGCGACGGGTTTCGAAGCGCTGGCGATGCGCACCGTGGTCGCCGAACTCGGCGTCGACGACGTGACGGTCGGCGCCGACCTCGTGTTGGCCGGTTCGGCCGGTGGCGGTCCGATCGACCTCGGATATTCGATGGACTCCGCATGGCGCGGCGCGCTGCCACCCGTCGACGGTTTCGCACACGTCGACGACGTGCCCGCACGCACCCTGGTCGAGCTCGCCGAGCAGGGTGCGCAGCTGGCGAAGGAACACGGCAGCGGCCACGGCCCGCCCGCCTCGTTGCTGGATCAGGCGGTGCTGACCGTGTCCGGCGCGGGCACCCGGGTGCAGGTGCCGATGCGTGTCGTCTTCGCGCTCACGGCGATGGATTTCATCCCGCACTCGGGGGAGAAGGCCGACCCTCGCCGTATCCCAGCCGCCGAGATCGTCCGTGTCCGCGCGACCAGAACCTGGCTGCGACTCGACGCTCGCTACGGCTCGGTCGCGCGTCGGCTCGGCGGTGGAATTCCTCTGCTACCGCGTTGATCGCGTCGTTCGATGGTCGTCGCCGGGTGCGGCGCACCATCCGCGCCGGAGGGCGGTCAGCCGGGGATCGTCGCTACCGATCATCATTCGGGATGGGGTCGCGGGGCTCGGCCGCTCCGCTGCCTCCCCACGAAGCGCTGGTGCGTTCATTCCTGCTCGCCCGCGATCCGCGGTGGGCGGCCGACCTCTCGACGGAGGACAAGGCCCTACAGCCGCGTCGGACCGATTCCCGCAGTGAAAACTGCCTTTCGGTCGGTTTGAAGGAACTGGTGCCGAGCGCATGTCGCTCCGGCCGCGGCGGTGCGAGGCCGTCCGAACGCGCGCTGTATCGCTCCGTCGCGTGAGTCGCCGGGTGACCATCACGGCCTAGCGGGGGTCGGCATCGAAAATACGCACATCTCTAGTTCTTTCGCTGCCGCTGGATCGGTGCCAATGCGGGCCGCGGACTGTAAACCCGAGTAGCACAGAAGCGCTCGGATGCGATCGATGGGACAGGCGGCGCCGTCGGCAGGAGGGGACGGCGCCGCCTCCTGCTGCGGGCACGGTGCCGCTCAAGAGACGCCGATGTAGCGGAGGACTGCCGTCGTCGCGGCTGCGGCGAGAATGACCAGCAGAATGGGGCGTCGGAACCATGCGACCAGTCCACCCGCGAAAACGCCTGCGGGCACCGCGAATCCGAGGTCTGCGGTGCCCAGCGGCAAGGTGGTGACGGCCACGAGCGCGGTGAGCAATACGACGGCGCCGATCTCCAGCAGCCACACCACACGTTCGGGAAGGCGCACTCGGTCGCGGAGTGCGGGGCCGGCCCAGCGGAACGCGTAGGTGCCCGCGGCGAGAGCGACGACTCCGGCGGCCAGCATCACGCCGCTCCCCGCGCGGTCGCTGGTAGAGGCTTTTGCCGCGCCGCGACCAGCACCCCGGACAGGGCGAGCAGCACCGGCAGCCCCGTGGGTAGGAACGGAGCGCTGACCAGGGCGAGCGCGGTGCCGACACCCACCGCGGCGAGGGTGGTCCGGTCACGCAGCGCGGGCAACACCAGCGCTAACAGGACCGCGGGGAACACCGCATCGAGTCCGAGCGCCGAGGTGTCGGTGACCACCGATCCGATCAGCGCTCCGACGGCGGCGCCGCCGGGCCAGGCGAGCAGCACCCCAGCGCCGGTGATCCAGTAGGCCGCCCGTCTGCGTGGCGCGTCGGGCTGCGCGATGGTCATCGCGACGGACTCGTCGTTCATCAGATGAACGCCGAGCGAGCGGCGCCAGCCCGTGCCGACCGCGTCGGGAACCGACAGTCCGTACGGAACATGCCGCGCGTTCACCAGCAGTCCTGCCAGCACGGCCGCGATCGGGTTGCCGCCGGCGGCAACGATCCCGAGAAACAGGAACTCCGAGCTTCCGGCCAGCACCACGCACCCGAGCAGCACCGGCAGCCAGACCGGAAAGCCCGCCGCGACCGCGGTCGCCCCGTAGGAAATCCCGATCACACCGACGGCGAGGCACACCGCCCCGATCCCGAGCAGCGCATTCCGATCGAGTGTTCGCCATATCGAACGCATGTAGTTTATAGTGAACATGACGCCGCACTTCGTCAATATGGTTTCCCGGCGAGAGCTCCGAAGGACACGCGCTGTGAACATGTCCGCACCGCAACCACCCAGCACTCCAGCGCAACCACAACACCACGACCCCACGGCATAATCGCGGCACACGCGGTGCCGAAGGCGCTGCAAAACAAGCAGAGGTGGGAATGACGCAGCAGGACGCGACGACAACACCACAGGCGGTGATCGCCGCCGCGCTGCGCCGCGAGCGCACGAGGGCCGGACTCTCGCTGAGCGAGGTCGCCGGCCGGGCAGGTATCGCGAAATCCACTCTGTCGCAATTGGAATCGGGAACCGGGAATCCGAGCCTGGAGACCTTGTGGGCGTTGTGCGTCGCCCTCGACATGCCGTTCTCCCGATTGCTCGACCCGCCGCGCCCGAACGTGCACGTCATTCGCGCCGGTGAGGGGCCGGTGGTGGCGGCCGAGCAGTCGGAGTACCGGGCGACGCTGCTGGCGGCCGGGCCGGCCTATTCTCGCCGCGACCTGTTCCGCATCACCGCGGAACCGGGGCATGCGCGGCGATCGGATCCGCATAGCGTCGGTGTGGTCGAGCACGTCCTGCTCGCCGAAGGGCGCGCGCTGGTCGGCCCCGTCGACGCGCCCGTCGAACTACACCCGGGCGACTACATCGCGTACCCGGGTGACCAACCGCACGTGTTCGAGGCACTGGCGTCGCCGACCTGGGCGACGCTGGTGGTGGAGTACACCTGATCGGTCAGGCGGCGCCTTCGTCGAGATACTGCAACCACACGGGGTCGAGTTCGGCGGTAGTGGACAGCAGGCGCCAGTGCGGGCCCTTCGGGGAGACCAGTGGGGCACGCAGCGTCCAGCCCAGCTCGCTGAGCAGTTTGTCGGCTTTGCGATGGTTGCACGGCGCGCAGCTGGCGACGCAGTTCTCCCAGGAATGTTCCCCACCGCGGCTGCGCGGGATGACGTGGTCGATGGTCTCGGCCTTGCCGCCGCAGTAGCCGCAGCGATAGCGATCCCGGTGCATGAGCGCGGCGCGGGTCATCGGCACCCTGGCGCGATACGGAACGTGCACGTAGGTGCGCAGGCGGATCACCGAGGGAATGGCCACCGACGTATCGGCGGAGTGCACTACCGGCCCTTCGTCGTTGTGGTGAACGGCGTCGGCCTTGTCGCAGATGAGGAGGACGATCGCGCGGCGCGCGGACAATGCGGTGAGCGGCTCGTAGGTGGCGTTCAACAGCAACACCCTGGTCTTGAGCCAGTTCGTGCCCTCGGCGGGCGGGGCGGTCGGGCGGGGTCCGTGGTCGTGATGGCCACGATGTCCACCCGGATATCGTTCGGACAAGATGTGCAGCGGAGTAGCCCCCGACCCACAATTGTGGACGTCGGCGGGCTGGAGTTGTCGGTGCGCTCGCGCCTCATGTGATCGGGCGCCGTGCCGCTGCTTCATCTCGACCTCGATTTCATGATTGGCAGGATCATGTGGTATCTGCAAAGCAGAGACTGTCCCCCAGTTGACCATGGAATGTCGGGCATTGCACGGTGATTTTCAACAATGTCCGGTTAACTGTGGCTGAAGTGCCATTCCGGCGCGATGTTCCGGTTGCCGATCGGCGGCGCAAGGGCGGTACGGCGGCGGTGCCCGGGCGCGGGCACAATGGACAGCGGCGCATCCGGTGAAGCGAGAGGGTCTATGACTTCGGGCGAGCAAACGGCGACGTCGTTCTACGAGGCGGTCGGTGGGGCGGAGACGTTCCGGCGGCTCGTCGCGACGTTCTATCGCGAGGTGGCCGCCGATGAGGTGCTGCGCCCGCTGTATCCGGAGGAGGATCTCGGTCCGGCGGAGCGTCGTTTGCGGATGTTCCTGGAGCAGTATTGGGGCGGTCCGCGCACTTACTCCGACGAGCGCGGCCATCCCCGCTTGCGCATGCGGCACATGCCGTTCACCATCGGACCGATCGAGCGGGACGCGTGGCTGCGGTGCATGCGTATCGCGGTCGCCGAGATCGAGCCGGAAACGCTCGACGACGAGCACCGTAAGGCGCTGCTCGACTACCTGGAAATGGCTGCCAACTCGTTGGTGAACGCCCCGTTCTGACCACGGCGCAGCACCGCGGCGCTGGTGTGTTTTCTACCGCGTTGTGGTGGCGAAACATTCGCTGGTGAACCCCAGGTGGCGTGACGGTTGCGTGCGAGAGGCGGAGCGGAGCAGCCTTTTTCGCCTGTGCGGGTGGCAGTGCTGGGTATTTGCCCGCCATTCGAAACTGTGTGCCGGGAGAAGGCTTTCGCCTCGAAACTTTGGCACTATTGCGGATGTGAGTGATGCACCAGCCTTAACGGCGCCGGTGGACCGCACCACACAGTCGTGGTGGCGGTCGGCCGTGTTCTACCAGGTTTATCCGAGATCTTTCGCGGACTCGAGCGGAGACGGGGTCGGCGATCTCGGGGGAGTCCGGGACAAACTGGGCTACCTCGAACTGCTCGGCGTCGACGCGCTGTGGATCTGTCCCGTGATGCGTTCGCCGATGGCCGATGGTGGCTACGACGTTGCCGATCCCCGCGACATCGATCAGCTCTTCGGCGGTCTCGCCGCGATGGACGCGCTGATCGCCGAGGCGCATGCCCGCCGGATCAAGGTCACCATGGACCTGGTGCCCAATCACACCAGCGACCAGCATCCGTGGTTCCGCGCGGCGCTGGCGGCGGCTCCCGGCAGCCCGGAGCGCGATCGATACATCTTCCGCGACGGCCGCGGCCCCGGCGGCGCCGAGCCGCCGAACAACTGGCCGAGCATCTTCGGCGGCCCCGCTTGGACCAGGATCACCGAACCCGACGGCACTCCCGGCCAGTGGTACCTGCACATCTTCGCCCGTGAGCAGCCCGACCTGAATTGGGCCGACCCCGAGGTCGCCGCCGATTTCGAGCAGACGCTGCGGTTCTGGCTCGACCGCGGGGTGGACGGATTCCGGATCGACGTCGCACACGGCATGGCCAAACCCGACGGTCTGCCCGACATGCCCGAGCTGTCCGTCTCGGCCCTGCTCGCGCACGACGACAGCGACCCGCGGTTCAACAATCCCGCCGTGCACGACATCCACCGCCGGATCCGCAAGGTGGTCGACGAGTACCCGGACGCGGTCACCATCGGTGAAGTGTGGGTGAACGACAACACCCGCTTCGGCGAGTACGTGCGAGCCGACGAACTGCACCTGGCGTTCAACTTCCGCCTCGCGGAATCGGCGTTCGACGCCGAAGCGGTGCGTGACGCGATCGACAACTCGCTGTCGGCCGTCGCACCGGTCTTCGCCGTGCCCACCTGGACGTTGTCCAACCACGACATCGAGCGCGAGGTCACCCGCTACGGCGGCGGTGTGCTCGGCGTCGCGCGGGCGCGGGCGATGATCCTGCTGGAACTGGCGCTGCCGGGCGCGGTGTTCATCTACAACGGCGCCGAGCTGGGGCTGCCCAACGTCGACGACCTGCCGGACGACGTCTTGCAGGATCCGGTGTGGGAGCGCTCCGGCCACACCCAGCGCGGCCGCGACGGCTGCCGAGTGCCGCTGCCCTGGGAGGGCGCCGCGCCGCCGTACGGGTTCACCACCGGGACACCGTGGCTGCCGATTCCGGGCGACTGGGCGTCGCTGACCGTCGAAGCGCAACTCGAGGAGTTGGGGTCGACTTTGTCGCTGTATCGCCTGGCACTCGAACTGCGCGCGCTGCGGCCGGAGTTCGCCGGGGATCGGATCGAGTGGTACGGCAGCCCGGCGGGTTGTCTCGCCTTCCGCAGGCCGGGGGGACTGGTCTGCGTGCTCAACGCCTCGGACGCGCCCATTCAGCTACCGCCGGGAGACGTGCTGCTGGCCAGCGCACCGACCGACGGAGGTCAGCTGGCGCCGAACGCGACCGCCTGGTTGGTCTGAGGCGCGTCGGAAAGTCCCAGCTCGGAGCCGATGCAATCGACACGGAGGGCGATCCGGCTCGACCGGACGGAGAACTACTACAGAGGATCGTCTACCTTTGATCCGTGAGCATTCTCGAGACAGTGCTGATCTTCGCCGGCATACCGCTGGTGATCTACGGCATCATCGCCGGATTGTCGTTCCTCGGTAAGCCGCTGCCTGGCGAGAAGCCGGTCCACTTCGCCCTCGGCCAGAAGTGGACCGCGTCGCCGGTGCTGTGGAGTGCCACCGAAGAGGTGATCGGCTCGGGTCACCATTTCGCGGAAACGCCGCATGAGCAGCATGCGGCCATCGAGTCCACCGCGGTGGAGCTGATCGGAGGACGGGCAAGTGGCAGGTTCTAAGTGGCCCGCGGTGGTCGAAGCCGATTTGCCGCACGGATACGCGATCACCAGCAGCGGACGCGTCTCCGGCGTGCACGAGGCAGGCGATGTGTTCAAGGAGGCGCCGTTCAACGACGTGGAGCGGCTCACCATGGACAACGTGCTCACCGAGGCGACCCGCGCGACGAAGGTGCGCTTCAACGTCTACATCGGCGATCTGGGCGAGGACCCGGCCGCGTCCGCGGACGCGATCTTCCCTGGCACGCCCGAGGCGGCGCACTCGGTGCTCATCGCCGTCTCGCCCAACGAGAAGGCGATCGAGGTGCGCTCGGGCCGGGCGGTCGCCGACCGTGCGAACGATCGCGTCTGCCAGCTCGGCGTCACCGCCGCGCTGAGCTCGTTCCGGCAGGGCCAGTTGATCGACGGCGTGGTCTCGGCCGTCCGCGTGATGGCCGCCGCCATCGGCAGGTAGCTGTTTCACCTGCAGCGACTGCGGCGCTGGTGTTCGCGGCCCTCTTGTGGCTCCGAACGGTAAATGCGCGGTCTCGCTTCGCTCGTAAGACGTGGTGTGGCCGCTGCGGTTGCGCACCGCGATAGCTGCCGTAAGTCCGGCGCGTCCACCCGACCAGGGTGGACGCGCCGGTTTCGTCTACGGCTGTGCGTCGAAGGCGCGGGCCCGCAGCGAGCGTTCGATCCCCGCCTTGCCCTCGCTGACCAGCCGGCGCAGCGCCGGGGGATGATCGCCGGCCAGGAACTTGTCGGCGACGGCCACCGCGTCCTCGCTGATCGCCCAGTGCGGGTAGAGGCCGACCACCACGGTCTGGGCGACCTCGCTGGAACGACGCTCCCAGACGCCGGGCACCTCGGCGAAATACCGCTCCACGTAGGAGGCGAGCAGCTCACCCTGCCCGGCGGGCGCGAAGCCACCGACGATCGAGCGGGCGGTGATGTTGGGTACCGAATCGTCGCCCATCACCGTCGCCCACGCCTGCTCCTTCACCTCGGCGATCGGACGCGCCGTCGCTGCGGCGGCCGCCTGCCGCTTGCCGGCGGCCGTGGGGTCGTTGGCCAGCTCCTCATCGATGACCGGAGTGTGCAGCCCCTCGGCGTCGATCTCGCCCGCCGCCGCGAGCGCCGACACGATCCGCCAGCGCAGGTCGGTATCGACCACCAAGCCGGGCAATCCGACCTTCGCCGGGTCGCCGTCGCGCAGCTCGCTCAGCACCTCGGTGTGCCAGGCCGACAACTTCGCGCCGGTCAGCGCGTTGACGAAGGCCAGCTGGTGGTCGGAGCCGGGTTCGGCTTCGCGCGCCAGCTCCAGCAGCCTGTTCGCGTATTCCGGCCAGCCGGTGGTCGCGGCCCATTCCGGCTCGGCGTAGCTGCCCAGCGCGGTGTTGGCCTGCATCAACAGCCGTTGCACCACACCGATCTCGCTCTCGGCGCCGACTCCACGCTCGACCAGCGCGACGAAATCACGGGCGCGGAACTCGGCCTGGCGCGTCATCTCCCAGGCCGCCGACCAGGCGAGCGTGCGCGGCAGCGGCTCCGCGATGTCGGCGATGCGGTTGACCAGCACGTCGAGCGAACCGGCGTCGAGGCGGATCGAGCAGTAGGTGAGGTCGTCGTCGTTGACCAGCACGAACTGGCCGCGCGGCACGCCGGCCAGCTCGGGTACCTCGGTGCGTTCGGCGGCGTCGAGGTCGAGCTCGACGCGCTTGGTGCGCACCAGTTTTCCGTCCTGGTCGTCGTAGACGCCGACCGCGAGACGGTGCACGCGCCGCTCGCCCGCGCCCGGCTGTGCCCCCTCCTGCACGACCGCGAACGAGGTGAACCTGCCCTCGGCGTCCACCTCGAAGTCGGGGCGCAGGATGTTCAATCCGGTGGTCTTGAGCCACTGCGCACCCCAGGTGGACAGGTCGCGGCCGGACGACTTCTCCAGCGCCGACAGCAGATCGTCGAAGGTGGCGTTGCCGTAGGCGTGGTCGGCGAAGTACGCGCGCAGGCCCGCCAGAAACGGCTCCAGCCCGACATACGCGACGAGCTGCTTGAGGACGCTGGCGCCCTTGGCGTAGGTGATGCCGTCGAAGTTGACCTCGACCGCGGCGAGATCGGGGATGTCCGCGGCGATCGGATGGGTGGAGGGCAGCTGGTCCTGCCGGTAGGCCCAGGACTTCTCCACGTTCGCGAAGGTGGTCCAGGCGTTGGTGTACTCGGTGGCCTCGGACTGGCACAGCACCGACGCGAACGTGGCGAACGACTCGTTCAACCACAGGTCGTCCCACCATTTCATGGTGACCAGGTCGCCGAACCACATGTGCGCCATCTCGTGCAGCACGGTCTCGGCGCGGCGCTCGTAGGACGCCCGGGTGACCTTGGACCGGAAGACGTAGTCCTCCAGGAAGGTCACCGCGCCCGCGTTCTCCATCGCGCCCGCGTTGAATTCGGGGACGAACAACTGGTCGTACTTGCCGAACGCGTACGGCACGCCGAAGTTGCGGTGGTAGAAGCCGAAACCCTGCTTGGTTTCGGTGAACAGTCGCTCGGCGTCCATGTGCTCGGCGAGCGAGGCGCGGCAGTAGATGCCGAGGGGGATATCGCCGTGGTCGTCGGTGTAGACGTCGGTCCACTGCGCGTACGGGCCCGCGATGAGCGCGACCAGGTAGGTGCTCATCTTCGGGGTGGTGCGGAAGACGTGCTTGCCCGGCTCCGCCACGAGCGTCTGCACCACGGCCGCGTTGGAGACGACCTGCCAGTCCTCCGGTGCGGTGACGGCGAGGTCGAAGGTGGCTTTCAGATCCGGCTGATCGAAGCAGGCGAACATCCGCTTGGCGTCGGCGGTTTCGAACTGCGAGTACAGGTACACGGCGTCGTCGGCGGGGTCGACGAACCGGTGCAGACCCTCGCCGGTGTGCGAGTACTCGCAGTCGGCCTCGACCACCAGCTCGTTGTGCTCGGCCAGGTCGGTCAGCGTGATCCCGGTCGACTCGTCGTAACCGGAGACGTCCAGCGCGGTCCCGTTGAGCACCGCCGAGCGCACGCCGCGCGCCACGATGTCGACGAATGTGCTCGCGCCCGGTGTCGCGCCGAAGGTCACGGTGCTGCGGGAGAAGAAGGTCTGCTCGCCCGGTTTGCCCGCGCCGTCGGTCAGATCCAGCTCGACGCGGTAGTTCTCGACCGACACCGTCGCGGCGCGTTCGATCGCCTGGTCGCGAGTGAGGTTGGGTGCGGACATAAGGCTCCTTCGTGGTCGAAGAACTGGCACGGGCAAAACCCACAATGCCACCTCGGGGTGGCAGGCCGCGCGGGACTTTCCCGATCGACCCTAATGTTCGCGGCACTTACGCACCGGTCCGCTGTGTGCGGCGGACGGCGCGGCGGCGGTGCTCGGGGGCGGCGGTATTGTGCCTGGTACAGCGCAGGTTCACCCCAGGGATTCGGAGGCTCGACGTTGAAGCATGTGCACGCCGGGAAGGTGCGTGACCTGTACGAGGACGGCGACACGCTGGTGCTGGTCGCGTCCGACCGGGTTTCGGTGTACGACGTGGTGCTGCCGACGCCGATCCCGGACAAGGGCGCCCTGCTCACGCAGATGTCCAACTGGTGGTTCGAGTACTTCACCGATGTGCCCAACCATGTGGTCTCGGCCACCGACGTGCCCGCCGAGTTCGCCGGTCGCGGCATTCGGGTGAAGCCGCTGAAGATGATGCAGGTGGAATGCATCGCGCGCGGTTACCTGACCGGGTCCGGGCTGGTGGAATACCGGCAGACGGGCTCGGTGTGCGGGATCGCGCTGCCGCCCGGTCTGCGCGAGGGCGACAAGCTGCCGGAGCCGATCTTCACACCGACCACCAAGGCGTCCGAGGGGCACGACGAGGCGATCACCTTCGCGGACGTGGTGAACCAGGAGGGACGCGAGGTCGCCGAGCGGCTGCGCGAACTCACTTTGCACATCTACGCCAGGGGCGCCGCGCACGCCGCCGAACGCGGTGTCATCGTCGCCGACACCAAGGTCGAATTCGGCTGGGACGGCGATGTGCTCACTCTCGGCGACGAAGTGCTCACCTCCGATTCGTCGCGTTTCTGGCCCGCCGACGAGTGGGAGCCGGGCCGCGCGCAGCGCTCGTTCGACAAGCAGTTCGTCCGCGACTGGTCCACCTCCACGGGCTGGAACAAGGAGGCGCCCGGCCCGGAGATCCCGGCCGATGTCGTCGCGGCGACCCGCCAGAAGTACGTGGAGGCCTACGAACTCATCACCGGCCGGACCTGGGCGGGCGTGCCGCGATAGCGGTCAGTCCGCGAGCAGCTCGGTCAGCCGGTCCAGGCAGGGCCGCTGCCCCGCGACGAGCTTGTCTCGCGCGGTGGACGTATCGAACCACTCCGCGCGGTCGACCTCGGGGAACTCCGCGAGGCGGCCGGAGCGCGGCGGCCATTCGAGCTGGAAGGTTCCCGGTACTACGGCGGCGGGATCGAGGTCGCCTTCGACGGCCCAGACGGTGAGCACCTTCTTGCCGCTGCTGTAACGTACCTCGCCCAACGGCAGCCACGTGCCGTCCGGGACCGGCAGCCCGAGTTCCTCGGCGAACTCCCGGTTCGCCGCGACCTCGGCGGCCTCCGTCTCCGGCTCGTACTCGCCCTTCGGAATCGACCACGCGCCCAGGTCTTTTCGCGCCCAGAACGGCCCGCCCATGTGTCCGAGCAATACTTCGACGGCGCCGTCGGGGTTCCGGCGGAAGAGAAGGACTCCCGCACTGTGTTTGCCTGCCACACCGGGTAGTCTGCCCGGTCGCGATCGGCCGAGTGTCCCGCATGCTGGTGCCCGGCGCGCCGCACAGCAGCTCCCACCACAGCCATTCGGACATCCACTCAGCCCGTGAGGTCCGCACGCGCTTCGTGGCGCAGCTGTGCCGCACGGATGGTCAGATAGTCGCGCTCGGGGACGCTCGTCGTGCGGGCGGCGGCCTTGGTGTAGCAGGCGATGGCCGCGTCGATCGCACCGGCCATCTCGTGCAGATGGCCGCGCACGGCGTCGAGCCGGTGGGTACCCGACAGGTGTTCGTCGAGGGTCTCGGCCAGCGCGAGACCGGCTTCGGGCCCCGCCACCATCGCCGTCGCCACCGCCCGGTTCAGCGTCACCATCGGATTGTCCGAGAGCCGTTCGAGCCGGTCGTACAGCGCGAGGATCTTGGTCCACTCGGTGTCCTCGGCACGCGGAGCCTGCGCGTGCAGGACCGCGATGGCCGCCTGGATCTGATAGGGCCCGCGCAAGCCGCCGGAGAGCGTGCCGGTGACCAAGGTCGTCCCTTCGGTGATCAGCGCCCGATCCCACAGCGCGCGATCCTGTTCGGCCAGCGGGACGAGTTCGCCGTGCGCGCCGGTGCGTGCGGCCCGGCGGGCGTCGGTGAGCAGCATCAACGCGAGCAACCCGGTGACCTCGTTGTCGCCGGGCAGCAGCCGGTGCACCGCCCTGGTGAGCCGGATCGCCTCATCGGACAGGTCCGTTCGCTGCAACGTGTGCCCTGAACTGCTGGTATGACCTTCGTTGAAGATGAGGTACAACACGTGCAGTACCGCGCCCAGCCGCTCGCGCCACCGCTGATCCCCCGGCTGCGCGAAGGGCCGCTCGACGGTGGCCAGCTTCTTCTTCGCTCGTGTGATCCGTTGCGCCATGGTCGCTTCCGGTAACAGGAAGGCGCGGGCGATCTGTTCGGTGCCGAGTCCGCCCACCGCGCGCAGCGTCAGCGCGATGGCGGCGGCGGGCGTCAGCGCCGGGTGGCAGCACAGGAACAGCATGGTCAGCGTGTCGTCGTGGTCCACAGGGACGGCGTCGGGCACCTCACGGTCGAAAGCCGTGGTCTCCCTGCGCCGCCGGGCCACCTCCGCGCGCACGGCGTCGGCCATGCGGCGCTGCGCGACCTGGATCAGCCAAGCCCGCGGATTGTCCGGCAGGCCCTCCATCGGCCACTGGGTCGCGGCCGCGAGCAGCGCTTCCTGCAGCGCGTCCTCTGCGGTGTCGAAATCACCGAAGCGGCGGACGAGCGTTCCGAGGACCTGCGGCGCCAGTGCGCGCAGCAGGTCCTCGGTGCTCGCCGGGAGCGGTGTGTCGTCGGGCACCGCACTCCGGTCGCTCATTGCTCGGTGGCGGGGGCGCCCATCACCGCGCGAACTTCGATGTACTCGCCGATCGGTTTGCCGCCGGGGCCGGGGGCGGCGGAGGCCTGCGCCGCGATCTCGTAGGCCCGCTCGGGGCTGTCCACGTCGACGATCCAGTACCCCGCCAAGAACTCTTTGGTCTCCGGGAAAGGCCCGTCCGTGACCACCGGCGCCGACCGGCCGTCCGAACTGACGATCCGCGCCTCCTCCGGCCCGGCCAATCCCTGCGCGTCCACCAACTCGCCCGCCTCGGCCAGTTGCGCACCCAGCGCGCGCTGGAAGTCTATGTGCGCCTGGATCTCTTCCGGGGACCATTCGTTGATCGGTGTGTCGCAGTACTTGGTGGGTGCGTAGGTCTTCAGCAGCATGTATTTCATGGTCGATTTCCTCTCCGGCGTTCGGTCGCTGGGAGCGCTCCGGTGGCGCCCGCGAGGAGGTCGGAGCACGTCGCGTGCGTTCGACACATCTCTGCAGTGATCCACATCACATCTCGGCCGAGGTGTCGGCCAGCCGATCCGGATCGACCGGTTCGCCCGCCAGGATCAGTTCCTTGATCCGGTCGGTCACGTCCCAGACGTTCACGTTCATCCCGGCGAGCACGCGGTTGTTCCCGTCCAGCCAGAACGCCACGAACTCGCGTGCCGCCGTGTCGCCGCGCACGACGACCCTGGCGTGTTCGCCCGGCGCGGCGTACCCGGTGTACTCCATGCCCAGGTCGTACTGGTCGGTGAAGAAATAGGGCAGCCGGTCGTAGGAAGCCTGCTTGCCGAGCATGGTCGCGGCGGCGACCGCGGGTTGGTTGAGCGCGTTGGCCCAGTGCTCCACCCGGACCCGCCTGCCGAGCACAGGGTGCTGCTGGGCGGCGATGTCACCGACCGCGACGATGTCCGGATCGCTGGTGGCCAGGCGTTCGTCGACCAGCACGCCGTCGTCCACGGCGAGACCGGCGTCGGCGGCCAGCTCCACGTTCGGGCGCGCGCCGACGGCGACCAGCACCGCGTCGGCTTCGATCGTGCTGCCGTCGGCGAGCCGGACGCCGTTGGCGACCGCGGTCGCGATCGCGTCCTCGGTGGTGATCGCCTCGACCTGCGCGCCGAACCGGAAGTCGACGCCGTTGGCCCGGTGCAGATCGGCGAACACCTCGCCCATCTCCGGTCCGAGCACCGCGAGCAGCGGCAGGTCGGCGCGTTCGACGATGGTCACCTCGACGCCCGCCGCCCTGGCCGCGGCGGCGACCTCCAGGCCGATCCAGCCGGCGCCGATGATGACGAGCCGCCGCGTCGCGCTGCCGAACAGCTCGATCAACGTGTCGGAGTCCTCGATGGTGCGCAGCGTGTACACGTTGGGCGCGTCGGCGCCGGGAACGGGCAGTGTCCGCGGCGTGGAGCCGGTGGCGAGCGCGAGCTTGTCGTAGGACAGTGTGGAACCGTCGGGCAGGGTGACCGTCTTGGCCCCGGGGTCCAGCCCGGTGACGGTGGTGCCGAGGCGGATGTCGATGTGGTGGTCGCGATACCACTGCGCGGGATCGACGATGAATTCCGGCAGCGCCTTCTTCCTGAGCAGATGCTCCTTCGACAGCGGCGGCCGGTCGTAGGGCAGGTGCTCCTCGGCGCCGATCAGTGTCACGCTTCCCTCGAAGTCCTTCTCGCGCAGAGCTTCTGCTGTCTTGGCCGCGCCCAGTCCGCCGCCGACTATGACGAAATGCTGGTCAGAACTCATCGCGGACTCCTTCTCCGAAGGGAACCAAGCACCTGCCGGTCAACCCTACTGGCAGCCGTGCGCGCCGCTCGGGAAAACGGATGCCGCGAGTGGGAACGAATCGCGCGCCGACGTGGTTGCTCGGTAGGGCGGCGCAGTGTGCGGCCGCCCGTCCGCTTGCGATCGAGAGGAAGCCGCCCGTGACCGACGAAGCCACCAAGGACGTCGCCGATTTCTGGTTCGACCCGCTGTGCCCGTGGTGTTGGATCACGTCCCGCTGGATCCTCGAGGTCGAGCAGGTGCGCGACATCGAAGCCCAGTTCCACGTGATGAGCCTGTCGGTGCTGAACGAGGGCAGAGATGTGCCGCCGCAGTACAAGGAACTGCTCGACACGGGATGGGGCCCGGTCCGCGTCGCGATCGCCGCGGCGCAGGAGCACGGCGACAAGGTGCTGTCGCCGCTGTACACCGCGATGGGCACGCGCATCCACAACCGGCGGGCCGAGTACGAACGCGAGAGCCGCAAGGAGACCCTCGCCGCGGTGATCGCCGACGCGCTGGCGGAGGTCGGTCTGCCCGCCGAGCTGGCCGCGGCCGCCGAGAGCACCGACTACGACGAGGCGCTGCGTGAGAGCCACCACGCGGGCATGGACAAGGTGGGACCGGACGTCGGCACCCCGACCATCCACATCAACGGGACCGCGTTCTTCGGTCCGGTGCTGTCCCGTATTCCCCGCGGCGAGGAAGCGGGCAAGGTCTGGGACGGCGCGGTGGCACTGGCGTCCTACCCGCACTTCTTCGAGCTGAAGCGCACGCGGACCGAAGATCCGTCGTTCGACTGAGCACCCGCGCCCGGGTGCCGTCGCGCGGCACCCGGCCCGGTCAGAACGCGGACTTCGGCGGGCTCGCGGGCACCTGGCCGTAGGAACTCGTGTACCCGCCCGCGGGCACACCGGCGCCCGCGGGCGGGGCAGGGCGCAGGAACAGCTTCCCGTGCCTGCTGCGATCGCGCAGCGCCCACATCCGCCAGGTGAGCACGGGGTGGCTGGACAGAGCGTTCACCATCCAGACGAAGAAGCCCTTCTCGACGGCCGCCCGGTCGGCCATCTCGTCGAAGCCGACCAGCCGGTTCATGTACTTGCCCGCGGCCAGGGTGCCCATGGCGGCGGACGCGCCGGTGTGCCGATTGCAGAAGCCGTGGTTGTCGGCGGTGTACTCCTGCGCGCGGATCAAGCTGCTGCCGACGACCGGCAGGAACGGCACCAGGAACATGCCCAGCTGCCGCCAGTACGACGTGTGCCCCGCCGCGATGTGACCGACCTCGTGGCCGATGATGAACGCCAGCGCGTCGGGTTCGCGTGCGGCGCCGCCGATCTCGAACAGATCGCTGTAGACCACTACGTAGCGCCGGAACCCGTGCCCGCTGGCGAACGCGTTGATCTGGCCGTTGCCGAGCACCACGTAGGCGTCCGGCACCTTCGACATGCCGAAGCGAGCGGCGGCGTCCACCACCATCTGATAGCCCTCGGGGAACTGGGTCGGCGACATCTTCACGCCGTTCACCCGCTGGCCCGCGTAGTTGATGCCGCGACCGAACCACAGCAGCAGCGGGGCGGCCGCGAACGCGAGGACGTACTGGTCGAAGTTCCCGGTGGCGAGCAGCACCAGCGCGATCAGATACGCGAACACGGTGAACACCACCACGACGACGAGCATCGGTATCTCCCAGCTGTGCCGTGCGGGCATGCCGAACGGCGACAGACCGCGGGGCTGCCGCTGCGGCGGAGCTCCGGGGGGCACCGGGGCGCCGGGGTAGGAGCCATAGGGCGCCGGATACGCAGCCGGGGGCGCGGACGGATAGGAGCCCGAGGTGTACTGCTGGCCGTACGACGCGGCAGGCGTGCTCCGATCCGAGACCCACCCGCCCTGCTGGGCGTACGGGTCGGCCTGTCGGCCCGCCTGGTCGGACGGCTGGGGTTCGAACGGCTGCATGGAATGAACTCTATTCAGTTGCCGGGAACGGGGTCGGCGCGTCGGCCGTGTCATCGGGCACTGTGGCCGCGAACACAACTGGCGCATCAGTCGATTCGCGCGGGCCCGCCGCGGTGTTAATCGCGGGGCAAGCCCTCTCGCCGCCGCGCGGCG
This sequence comes from Nocardia sp. NPDC051911, assembly GCF_040681035.1. NCBI lineage: Bacteria > Bacillati > Actinomycetota > Actinomycetes > Mycobacteriales > Nocardiaceae > Nocardia > Nocardia sp. NPDC051911. The sequence continues at coordinate 16,064 of NZ_JBFAXY010000011.1, read as the reverse complement.
GCCACCTGACACAATGCCTGCCATGCGCGTTTACCTGGGTGCCGACCATGCCGGTTTCGAACTGAAGAATCACGTCAAGGCCCATCTGGAGCAGGCGGGCCACGAGGTCGTCGACTGCGGCGCGCTCGAGTACGACGCGCTGGACGACTACCCCGCCTTCTGCATCGAGGCGGCCCGCCGGACCGTCGCCGACCCCGGCAGCCTCGGCCTGGTGTTCGGCGGCAGTGGCAACGGCGAACAGATCGCCGCGAACAAGGTGCCCGGCGCCCGGTGCGCGCTGGCCTGGAGCGTGGAGACCGCGAAGCTGGCACGCGAGCACAACAACGCGCAGCTGATCGGCATCGGCGGCCGCATGCACTCGACCGAGGAGGCGCTGGCCATCGTGGACGCGTTCGTCTCCACCCCCTGGTCGGGCGAGGAGCGCCACCAGCGGCGCATCGACATCCTGGCCGAGTACGAGAAGACCGGAATCGCCCCGGCGGTTCCCGCGTACTGAGCGCACGGAGCTCGTAACCGGCTGTGCCGGAAGGACATACGCTGCACCGCCTCGCGCGGCTGCATCAGCGTCGCCTCGCGGGCGGTGTGGTGCGCGTATCGAGCCCGCAAGGCAAGTTCGCCGCGGGCGCTGCCCGCGTGGACGGGCAGGTGCTGACGAAATCCGAGGCGTGGGGCAAACACCTCCTGCACCACTACGACTCGGGCCTGGTGGTGCACGTGCATCTCGGACTGTACGGCACGTTCACCGAATCCGCGTTGCCGATGGGGGAGCCGGTCGGGCAGGTCCGGATGCGCTTGTCCGGGGAACCGGACGGGCAGCCGGGCTTCGGCACCGACCTGCGCGGGCCTGCCGCGTGCGAGATCCTGCTGCCGCCGGAGGTGACGGCGCTCACCGATCGGCTCGGTCCTGATCCGCTGCGGCGCGGCGCCGATCCGGACCGGGCGTGGCAGCGCATCCATCGTTCCCGCAGGCCGATCGGCGCGCTGCTGATGGACCAGCAGGTGGTCGCAGGGGTCGGCAACGTCTATCGCGCGGAATTGCTGTTCCGCCATGGGATCTCCCCGCATCGTCCGGGTACGGAGCTGTCCGCGGGCGAATGGGCGGACATGTGGTCCGATCTGGTCGCGCTCATGCGGGTAGGGGTGCGCGTCGGGAAGATGGTCGTGGTGCGGCCCGAACACGATCACGGCGAGCCCTCGTATGCCCCGGATCGCCCGCGCACCTATGTCTACCGCCGCCAAGGCGCCCCGTGCCGTCTGTGCGAGACGCCGATCGCCCATCAGGTGATGCAGGCGCGGAATCTCTTCTGGTGCCCCACCTGTCAACCCGGCTGACCCGGATCGGCCGGGTCAGCCGGCGACGGCGGTGTCGATGTCCGGCTCGTCCGCGAGGGCGAAGCGGCGCCCACCGGCCGTCTTCGCGGAGTACATCGCGCGATCGGCGCGGCGCAGCAGATCGGTGAAATCGAGCGGGCTGCCCGGCGGGTTGTAGGCGGTGCCCACGCTGGCCGACACCGGAACGGGCCCGGCCGACGACCAGACCGGGTCACGCAGCGCGGCCACGATCCGATGCGCGAGGTCACCGAGGTTGTTGTGGTGGGGGTTGGTCGCGAGCACGAACTCGTCACCGCCGTACCGGCAGATCACCGTGTCCGGCGGGCACACTTCGCGCAGTCTGCCGGCCAGTTCGACCAGCACTTCGTCACCGATCGCATGCCCGTACCCGTCGTTGATCTGCTTGAACCGGTCCAGGTCGATCAGCAGCAACCCGACGCCGCGCGTCGGGTCGGTGGCCATCAGGCGCACCTTGTCCTGCAGCAGCGTCCGGTTGGCCAGATCGGTCAGCGCGTCGTGGGTGGCCTCGTGGCGCAACCGGTGCTGCAGCGCGGCGATCTCCTGCACGCGCAGCGACACCTTGGCCGACAGGTTCTGTTCCTGTTGCGCGAGAGCGCGCTCCTGAAGCGCCTGGGCGTAACTGTCGATGGCCTGACTGGCGATGAACGGCCAGCGTGTGGCCACCAGGGAGCCGGGCGTGCCGGATGGGAAGCCGAGCAGCCAGCGCGTGGCCTGCGCCAGCATCCGGATCCGGTCGAACGGCGCATCGGCGAGCCGGGCCCCGAGCATGCGTGCTTCCGGAACCGGGAACGGCTCGCATCGCGCGAGTGTGAGCAGGCGCTCGACGATCTCGATCAGCACCGGTTCCAACTGCTGGGGCGCCGCGCCCGAACCGGGCTCGGCGCAGACCGCACGGGCCCATGCTCGGGCCATAGCGGCTACCGGGGGCTCGATGTCGGTCGACATCGGACTCACCCGGTGTGGGCGACGTCGGTACCCAGGTGCCCTGTAGTCACACAGGCGCCGGCGTCACCCTGATCGTTCCCACTGCTACGCGGTTGCGTCCACCTGGTTCGGCGCACGTTCACCGCCCCCTTTCCAGATACCCCCGTCCGGCAAAAAGGATCCTAGCAAGCCACTCGGCATCGAAAAGCGGAGATTTGCAACGTGTTCTCGACGCCTGGCGAATGGCGATCGGGTATGTGATCGTTCCCGTCGCGTTGGTGTTACACCGGATTCCCGTTCGCTGCAAAATCGCGGCGCGACGCGCTGGCGACACGCTGTACGAGGTGTGCGGAGAGTGGTGCGTGAGCCACGGGGGCGGTCCGGACCGTCCACGCGCCGCTTGCTTCACGAGAATCTGTTCTCGCACGCGACGTCCTCGTCTTCCCTGTCGAGTTGCGAATGGTTGTTCCTGGCGTGCTCGAGGTGGGCGCCTGCTCGCGGTCCCCGGGCCGAACCGGCTCGGGTACCGCTCGCCGCCCAGTGGCGCGATGTCGGTGTCATCCCGCTCTCCCGGCCACTGGGTTGCCGTGCGATCGGCCGAGGGTTCGCCGGAAAGACTTCTCGGCGCAGAGCGCCCGGAACCCTGCTCGGTGTCGTGGCCGTGGCTGCGCGACACGCCGCGCGCGGCGGTTGTGACAGCGAGTCGTGCGGTCCTCATCGGAATTCCCTCGAGCGAAGTTCCTGGCGTGACATCTGTGTCATCTGAGTTTCGCCCACCGGAATCCGACACGCCAGAGTTTCAATGAAAAATCACCTTTAAAAATTTCCGGCGCGCGCTACCGCGTGCCCGCGCGCCCGCCGTGCGACACTGGACGCGGCAACCCTGGAGCGCTCCGGCGGGCAACCTGCGAGATCGCGCTGCGCGGGGGGCTGATTGGCGTTTCGGAAGCCTGGTTCGGTACAGTCGGATCGCACACGACATCGTGGCGATCCCATCGGTGTCGTATGCCTGCGGGTGTAGTTCAATGGTAGAACCTCAGCCTTCCAAGCTGATGGTGCGGGTTCGATTCCCGTCACCCGCTCCACGGAGCATTCATCCTCGTCGGCGGCCGCCGCGTCGCCGCGAGGGCCACGGGGTGTAGCGCAGCTTGGTAGCGCATCCGCTTTGGGAGCGGAGGGTCGCAGGTTCAAATCCTGTCACCCCGACCATCGTTCGGGGGTGAGGTTCGTGCTCGGATCTCGATCGGCAGGCGGTGCCGCCGCCGCGCCGTCCTCGATCATCGGATCGGTATACCTACGTATCCCAGCGGGTTTCGCCCATGTGCGACGGCGGCCATGGGGAAGGCGCGGAGACTTCCGTCTGCGGCTGCGGTCGCCGGACACCCCGTGGCAACCCTTCGGCACCGGCCCTGAGTAGCCGAGTTCGACGATTCGCCGGCCGTCGCGTTCGACGCGCGAGATCGGATATGAGACATTCGGGCCGCCGTCACCGGCGCAGCGCTCGAAAAGCTCGAACGATTTTGTCTACTTAAGTATTCGACAGCGCCGGATCGAAATAAGAGAACGGTCGGTTCGCGGCTCGCGCCGTCACTGTTCGGCTTGCCCCTGCGGGCTGGTGGCCACCGGCGGCAACTCGGAGTGCCGGGCGAACGCCTGATCGATCAGTTCCGACGTGGCGCGAGTGACGATCAACCGGGCGATCGCCAGATCGGTCTCCAGTTTCGTGCGATCCCGCGGCGTTCGTGCGGATTCCTCGTAGGTCTGCCCGGCCAGCCGGTAGAACAACTCGGTGGCGAAGCGGTCGGCGATGCGATCGCAGTCCGCGCGCAGACGTTCGACCAATTGGAACGTGTCCTGCATAGGCAGCCCGGTGTCGTGCAGCCGGGTGGCCAGATCACAGCACCGTGGATTCGTGACCCGATACGCCTCGAGCGGGTCCTCGCTGGAGGCCAGCGCCTGCTTCGCGTAGTCCGGCAACTCCGCGTAGCTGTCCTGTGGCTCGGTGGTGGCTTCCGGGTCTGCTTCGGCTGCGTTCTGACTCTTCACTCCGAGTACATCGGCGAGTCCGTCGCCACGGTCCCAGGCTTCGAGCAGTTCCCTGATCCCGTTCAGCTTCATGCCCCGCCCCAGCAAGCGGCTGATCGTTTGCAGCCGGTTGAGGTGGTCCGACCCGTAGTACCCGATCCGCCCGCGCACCTCCGGCGAGGGCAGCAGACCTCGCTCGTGGTACACGCGGACGCTGCGCACGGTGGTGTCGGCTGCCCGTGCCAGTTCGTCGATCGTGAATTCAGAGTCTGCAGCCATGTTTAAAAGGAAACCATAGTCGGGCCCCCGTGGAAAACGGTCCGTTTCATAACGTGCCGTTAAAGACGGTAGCTGGGTGTTGCTTGAAGGTCAACGAGCCGTTACATAGCGGTACAAAAGGTTGTGTGCTGGGCAACAGTGGGCTACCGTGCGTAGACCAGCTTATCGCGGCTGGGTTCCGGGGACTGTTGAGCAGCCCTGATGACGTCCGATCCATGGGCCACGCACCTGCCAGAGGTGTGTGCTCGGCATCCCCGGAGATGGCTATGAGCATTACGCGAACCCTTCCGATGGACACGGGATCCATTGCGTCAGCAAAGATCTCGTCGATTCCGGCAAAGTCGAACCAGCGGCCCCCGTGCGCCGACGTCCCCGACAACTGGGACATGGACAGCGGGAATCCGGATGCCTGGCGAGCGGCGGTGCGCACCTGCCAGAGTTGCCCGCTGCTCACGCAGTGCCGCCAATTGGCGCAGACGCTGACCACCCGGGGTGACGGTCCCCGCGCGATGATCTGGGCCGGCGTCGCCTATGACAACTCCGGCAGCGTCATCGAGAACCTGGACCGGCACCGCGCCGCGCCGATCGACCACAAGCGCCCTATGCGCATCATTCGCACCGGGCCGCGTCCGCTGCGTACCGTATCCACTCTTCCCGCGCCCCGCAGGCACATCGTGCTCGGGCAGCCCCTGAAGCCGACCGGCACCGACGGTCTGTGACTATGCTGCGTGCAGCTTTTCGCGTCGAGTCCTTCGGTGGTGCGTAACTCATGACAGTGCTGGCATTGGAGATCGGGTCGTCGGGCTTCGCGGCGACCCGGGTCGCGGACGATGTCGACACCGACGACGTCCGGAGGATCCCGATCCCGGTGACGGGCGCCTGGGATAAATGCCAGGATCTGCTGCTTGAGGTCGCGGGTGGTGGCGAGGTCACCGCCCTCGGCATCGCTTCGGCCGGGCCGATCGACATGGCGGCGGGGGTGATCGCGCCTTCCGAGGTGCCGGAATGGCGAGCCGGTTTCGGCATCGTTCAAGCCGCGCGGAAGTTGTTTCCGAAAGCACAGGTTCCGCTCGCGCTGGACGGCGTCTGCCTGGCGCTGGCGGAGCGAGGTTTCGGCGCGACGAGCGAAGTGATGGACAGTCTGGCGCTCAACGTCTCCGATCGCGTCACCGGCGGGGTGGTCGTCGGCGGCTTCGTGTTGGTGGGGCGTACCGGCAACGCGGGGCACATAGGTCATGTCTTGGTTCCCGGCTTCGACGATCGGTGCTCGTGTGGCGGCCGCGGTTGCCTGGAGGCGGTCGCCGGTGGCCTGGCCGTGGTGCGCTGGGCGCGGGAGCAGGGCTGGGCGGGCGCGTCGGTGCAGGAACTGCTGGACGCCGCCCGCGTGGGCGAGGACATTCCCGCCGCGGCGCTCGGCCGAGCCGGAACGGCGCTCGGCCGCGCGATCGCCTCCACGGCGGCACTGCTCGATCTCGACCTCGTCGTGCTCGGCGGCTCGCTCGCCGCCGCGGGGCCCGCGTTGTGGAAACCACTCGGCGAGGCGGTCGCCACGCATGCCAGGCTGAGCTTTCTGCCCGGATTGCGGGTGCTTCCCTCGCAGCTGGGAGACGTCGCGACGATCATGGGCGCGGGTGTGCTGGCCCTGTCCGGAAAGAATGCCTGATCGATCGCGCGGTGGTGTAATGCCCTGCGCGCGAGCGAATTCAAGCCGCGCATGGATTGCCGAGGGAATGCCGTCGGCTGCGGTCGACGGCTTCCGTTGATCTTGTAGACCAGTTTGCGGCGGATGTGCCGTTGGGCTGCGCGCCGGTGGAAGGGGGGTTCTCCCGAAGCGGACGTGAACAAAATGAACACGGCTGCGCGTGCTACGTGAACATGGTGGAGACTTCATGGGAACGGGCGGCGATGTCACGGAGTTGATTGCGCCGCTAAATAACGGTACATTGCCTGAGTCACAATGTCTCATCCGGGTTGGCGGACCCGGAGGAACGGCTGGTCGGGCAAGTGCGAAGCGAAGTGGCGCAGTGATTCCATGGGTGACGATCGAGACGTTGACGCCGGACGGCATGTCCGTGGCGTCGGTGGGGGATGCGCCGCGTGAGTTCGCGAGCTGGCAGCGGGTGCTGCAGCGAACCCTGTCCAAAACACCGGCGTTGTACGACAAGCTCACGACCGCAGGGCTGACGGAGGCGATCCAGACCGCGCACGATCAGGCGCAGGACGTCGACCTCGCCATTCAGACGCGGGCGGGGCGGCACCAATTGCTCATCCGCCCGATCTTCGGTCCGGCGGGCGACGTGCACGCGGTGCGACTGTGGCTGGGCCCCGCGTCCGAGCGGGTGCCTCCGTTGCGCCCGGCGGTGGGCGCCATCTGGGACCTGAGCAGTCAGACCATTCAGCAACCGAGCGGCATCACGCGGCTGTCCGGCAGTACCGCCGAAGAGTACGTCCCCAGGATGTCGATCGCGGAACTGTTCCACCGGGTATCGAGTTTCGACCGGCACGCCGAGATGCTCGATCTGCTCTACGACCCCAAGCCCGGTGAGCGAATGCAATTCGACACCACCGTGATACACGGATTCGGGCGCCCGGCCCAATGGCGGATCACCATTCGTGCCCGCGACGACGACCGCACGCGCGGCGCTTGGTGGCTGATCGAGGACGTGACCTCGGAGAACGCGCCTGCGGCGTGGCCGACCTTGGAACGAATCGGATTGCGGGAGGCGCATCGCCGGGCGGGCACGCATCTGGCCGTGGTCCAGCTCGAGCACACCAGCATCTCGCACTGGCTCACCGATCCCGCGCCGTGGGTGCGGTGGGACTATCTCTTCCGTCCGGTCGACGTCTTCCATCCGGATGACCGTCCCCGGCTGGCGGAACTCGGCGAACGGCTGCGGTCGGGCGACAGCTGCGGTGTGACGTTGCGGGTACTCAACTACGGCGGCGGTTACACGCCCACGTCGCTGCTCCTCTACCCCTATCCCGGGTACTCCAGCAGACAGCTGGCGATCGCCCAGCTGGTCCGTGTCGCCGACGACGTTCCGTTGCTGGAAACCCATCGCCAGGTGCTGGAACCGCGGCAGCGCAACGCGCCGATCGGATACGACGAACAATTGCGGCATTGGCTCGCGGGCAGGATGAAAAGCAACCCAGCCTGCTGACAGTTTAGTTCCCATGAGTGGGAACTACCGGCCGGTTAACAACGCCTGTGCTCTCTACCATTTCGGGAGTGAGGACAGGCGTTCGTGAGTCGGCAGATTCGGGTGAGGCACTGCTTCGCCGGATGGCCGCCCGCCGCCGTCGCGACAACATTGTGGTCGCGGTGCTCGCCGTTCTCGCCGTACTCGGCGGCGGCCACGCGATTCTCAGTGTCTTCGACTCCGGTCCACCCGCGCCGTCGGATGATTCGACGACGGCAATCGTCGGGCATGCGCAATTGGCCGGTTCCTACGCCGAGCAGTTCGTCGTCGCCTACCTCAGTGCCGTTGCGGGACAACAGGACCGGATCGGCGAATACGTCGGCTCCAATCAGCAGATCACGTTGCCTTCGTCAGCGCGCCAAGTCTCCGACCCCTCGGTCGTCTATGTATCGCGCGCGCTCTCGGCGGGCGGGCTCGAAGTCTGGTCGGTGACGGTGTCGGTCCGAGTCGGCAAAGTCGGCGCCGCGACCGCGCCGGATCAGCGGCAGTTCTACCGTGTCGCGGTCTCGGTATCCGACGGGCGGCTGCGTGCGCTGTCGACACCCGCCCTCGTCCAGGCTCCTTCGAAGGGCGTCGATCTCAAACTGGCCTACGGTGCGCCCTGCGCGCCGGATACTCCGCTCGGACAGGTCGCGGCCGGTTTCCTGAGTGCCATGCTGGCCGGGAACGGTGACGTGGCCCGCTACATCACTCCTGATGCCGGGCTGGCCGCGCTGAAACCGCCGCCCTTCACCGCCGTCGAGCTGACCTCGCTCACCACCGACGATTCGAGCTGCGGCTCCGGCGGCGCGAAGGCCCAAGTGCTGGCCACCATCAACCCCAAAGCCGATACGGGAGCGACCGCGACGCTGGCCTACCCGCTCACCATGATCCGCAATGCGGGCCAGTGGCAGGTGGTGTCCATAGATCCGATTCCAGCCTTGTCGAGTCCGCTGGCGGTAGTCGTCGGTCAGGATTCCCGCGGCGGAGCGCCGCCCACTTCCACCTCGTCTTCCTCGCCGACGGTGACGATTCCGCCGGCGACACAGAACTGATCCGAGAGGCAGCCCGATGGGTAATCTCAGCAACATCCTCTATGGCATCCTGATCTTTGTCCGATGGGGCGGGATGATCATCATCGCCATCGTGACGATCGGTGTGGTGATTTCCGAGGCAGCGAAATCGAGGTTGTCGCCGGCGCGGATCATCGTCGTCTTCGGATCGGGATTGATGGCCGGGGTGGTGATCTGGATTCTGCCCACGACCATCAACTACGCGCGCACGGACGCGAACCTGATCGTCCCAGATCATCCCATCGGTGGCTATCGATGAGCCAAGTCATCAAGGTGTTCACGCCGATCAAACGTGTCCCCACGATGATCGGCAAGGCGCAGAACGGGCAGAAGCTCCCGTTCGGCCCCTACACCCTGCCGCAGGTCGCCGCCGGTGTGGCGATGATGTCGGTGACTTCGGTGTGCGCCATGACTTTCCCGCTCAACCCTGCCGTCACTTTCATCACCGGCCTGGCGCTGACCATCCTGGTGGTCTTCGTGCTCGGCCTCGTCCCCTATACGGGTGTCCGGATGACCTCGCGGGCCCTGTGGCTGGGCAGGCTCATCGTCTACCGCAAGCCGGTGTCCGCCTCCGGTATGCCGATCACCGGCGACTCGGTGCGCCACACCATGTTCATCGAGGAGACCGTGGTCCTCTTGCTGCCCGACCACCCCGGCGCGGCCGTGGCCGCCGAGCCGAAGCCCGGTGTCCGCATGCTCGAGGTGGTGAGTGGGGGCGGCAAGGCTACCGACCTGTGGCGGCGGCTGAACGGTAACGACAACGGCAACGGCAATGGCCCGAATCCCGGAGGACGCCCCTGATGGCACTCGGACGAGACCTACAGCCCACCGCGGCGATTCGCGGCAATCTCCAGTTCACCCATTCCGGGCTGGTCACCGCGACCTACTTCGTCAATCCGCTCGGCTACGGGCTGCGCAAGGCCAGCGACAAGTACGACGTGAAGCTGGCGCATCACGCGCTGGTCACCAACTTGCCGAGCGGATCGCTGCTGCTGGGCATCCAGGCGCGGCTGAACACCATCGATGTGCTCACCAAGATGGTCGAAGGCGTCGACCTGGACGAGTGCGAGGACTACGCCGACGAGGTGGTCGCCTCCTACGAGCGCGTGTACGCGATCATGCCGCAGACTCGCGTCTTCCTGCTGTCGATCCCGGTCGGGGCGAGCAACTCCAGCATGTCCGCGTTGTCGCGGCTGTGGCGGGGCAGCACCACCACCATCGACGCGACGGCGATCTCCCGTGCCGACCTGGACCAATACGACGAGAAGGCGAACGAGATCCTGTCCAGGGTCGGCGGTGACTTCGATCCGGTGCCGGTGCCCGCCGCCCTGTTCCAATGGCTCTGGGAGCACTACCTTTCGCGTGGCGCGGCAGGTGATCCGGTGGCGCCCACCCGGGCGGGCGCGTTGGATGATGCGACGGCGGCGGTGTTCCGCTCCGCGGCGCTCGACGAAGGGGCGCAGGCCGACAGCAACCGGCGTATCCGGCCATCGTTCGTCCCAGTGGTCAAGGTGGTGCAGCCGGATTTCGAATACCGTCCGTCGTATCAGGCGATGCTGACGCCGCACTCGTTCCCCTACGCGGGCATGACGTTTCCAGGGGGCAGCGAGTTCCTCAACGTGCTGGAGGGTCTCGGCGACGTCACCGTCGACTGGGCTATGCGGATCTCGACCAAGCCCGCCGAGCAGGTTCTGAAGAACAACGAACTCAGTTTGCGCCGGCTGGGCGAGCAGATGGATCAGCGGGACCAGGAGGTCTCCTTCGCGCAGAACACACTGGCGTCGAAAGCGCGGATGCTCGGCGAATACAACCAGCACTTCGAAGTCAACGGCGGTGAATCGGAGGTTTCGTTCACCACCGTCATCGCCATCGGCGGCCCGTCACGGGACGCCACCATGGATGCCGTCAACACGCTCAAGCGGCGCTACAAGCGTTTCCAGGTCGACATGACCGCGCCGGTGGGGGCGCAGGTCGACCTGTGGTCGATGTTCATACCCGGCAGCGCGCCGCGGCGGGCATTCGACGATTACGCCCATATCGTCCCCTCGGACATGTGGGCCGGCTTCGTGCCGTTCACCACCAGTCAGATCGGCGACGACAGCGGTCCGGTGATCGGGGTCAACCTACTGTCGGGTCATTTCGAGCCGATCCACTTCGGCATTATGGAAGCCGCGCTGCACGACCTGTCCGCATCCTTCGCGGTGACCGGCGAACTCGGTTCGGGCAAATCGTATTTCCTGAAGTTGATGGCGGTGCTCGTACACGACATGGGCGGCCAGTTCCTCGCCATCGACCGCAGTCAGGTCGGCGAATGGGAGCACTTCGCGCGGTCGATCGATGACGCGGTCATCATCGACCTGGCAAATCCCACGGTGTCCCTGGATCCGCTGCGGTTGTTCAACCCGCGGATCGCCGGTGAACGGGCATTGGACTCCATCCTTCCGCTCCTGGATCTGTCACCGACCTCGGGTGCGGGCGCGGCGGCGAGCAATCTGCTGTCACCACGAGGCATGGCCGAGCACAAGATCAAGAGCTTGCTCGATCTTTTTCACGTCGTGCGCCGCTTGCGAGAGCATCCCGAGCGAGGCGAGGAGTACGCCGATCTGGCGGCGCGGCTGGGCACCGTGGTGGAGCGGGTGCCGGTGCTGTTCGATCCCAAGCTGCGACCGCTGCGCCTGGATGCCGCCGCGACGGTGGTCCGCAGTCACAACCTGCAACTGCCGAGCGCCGAGGAACTCACCACTCCGCACCTGTACAACAGGTTGCCGTTGACCAAGCGGCTCGGCACGGCGCTGTACGAACTGGTCGGTGTCGCGGCGAGAGAGGCGTTTCTCTCGGACAACGGCAGGTTCGGCTTGCTGGTCGGCGACGAGGCGCACCATTTCACGCAGACGCAGGTCGGCTCGGCGGTTACTTCGGATTTCAGCCGTGACGGCCGTAAGCACCTGGCCGCGATCGGGCTCGCCTCGCACGACCCGGCCACGGACTTCCAGGGCGCGGCGCACAACCTCATCCCGAACCGGTTCGTCTTCCGGCAGCGCGACGAGACGCTGGCGCGCAACAGTTTGGAGTGGCTGGGTGTCGATCTGGAGGAAGCCCCGTTCCTCTTGCAGATCCTGCGCGAAGAGACCTCGCCTCCGGTCGGGCCCGGTCGGCAGATCCCCGAGGAGCGCCGTGGCGAGATGTTCATGCGTGACGCGCTGAACCGCATCGGTCGCGGCAAGGTGCTCGGTCCGGCGCGTCCCGACCGGGCCGCGGCGATCACGAGCACCCCGACCAGCGTCAACAGTGTGCGCTCCAGCCTGCCGGAGCGATTGGTGCGCTGATGAGATCTCTACTCGGCTCGAGCATTCGCACCGATCAGTCTTCTTTCGGGCTGCCCTGGGAACCGCAGTTCTTCTGGGACACGGACCGTTGGCGGCCGCAGATGGTGTTCCGGCGATTCCGGACTTGGATCGCCGCATCCCGTCGTCGTCGGCGAACCGCGTGGATCGTCCTGGCCCTCTTCGCGCTGTTCGTCTTTCCTGGCCTCGTTCATGCGGTATCCGGCGCCCAGCCTGGCACCGCGACTCAGGGAACCGCACCCAACGCCGCGACCAGCTGGATGAACATCAGGGACTCCTACGGGGTCAATGTGTCGAGCTATATGTTGGTGGTCGATCGCGGCGGAGTGCTGAATTTGGGCAATTTCGCGCTGTGGATCATCCTCATGCCGTTGTTCGCGGTATGGCAGCTCTTATCCATCACGGGGGTCTGGCTCCCGGCCAAGGCGCTGGATTTCCAATGGCTGAACCTGATCAGCGCCCCATTGCAAGCGATGGCCCGCAACTTGACAACGCAGATCGCGACGCCCCTGATGGCCGCGACGGCGCTTGCGATCGGTGCCTTCTTCGTGGGTTATTTCATCGTTCGTGCCCTGTACGCCAAGGCCGTTACGCAGGTCGTGACGATGATTTTCTTCGCTATCGCAAGCGTGTTCTTCCTGGCGAACCCGTTGGGTGAGGCACTATCCGACCACGGGGTGCTGGTGCAAGGGCGTGACTTGGGACTCTCGGTCGCGGCGGGTCTGAACGGGAACAGCAATCCTAATCCGAACCAATTGGTCGCCACGCTGCAAATGACCATGGCGGACAATTTCGTGCGCTATCCGTTGCAGGTGTGGAACACCGGGCACGTCGTGGACAGCAACCCGTCCTGCCGGGCGGCGTGGTCCGCAGGCATGGCGGCAGGCAGCGAAGACCGGGTGCGCAACGGGATGAGATCATGCGGCGACGGCGCCGCGTATTCCGCGATGCAGAATCCGGGCGTCGGCCAGATCGGAGCCGGACTGCTGTTGTTGCTGTGCGCGGTCATTCTCTTGGCCTTCGCCGCGTATCTGTCCATCAAGATCATGTGGGCCGCGCTCGACCTGATCTATTACGGGTTCGCGTCGATCTTCGGGTTCGCCGCGGGTGGCTACATCTATGGCCCGACGCAGACATTCACCGTTCGTTGCGTGGTGCACGGCTTCATCTCCGCGGGGAAGATGGCCTTCTTCGTGATCGCCCTCGGCGTTTACGAACTGTTGCTGGGCAGCCTGTTCCGGGCCGCGAACGGTCAGATCATGGTGGTCTTCGTCATCGGTGCGGGTGTCGAGATCATCGCCATCATCCAGGTGCGGCGACTGAGCCGAAATATCGACGAGGCCAACGACTGGGTGACCAACCGTATCGGGGCGGCGATACAAAGCGGCGGATCGTCAGGGGGCGGCGGCGGTGGCGCCGCACTGGGTATGGGCTTGGGCATGGGCAACTCGGGTGCGGCCAACTCCATGTCCCCGCTCGCGATGCTCGGCGCGGTCAGCACCATCAACAGTTCGCCGGTCACAGCGTGGCTCGCCGGGGGGCGCCTCAACCCGTTCAGTCCTTGGTCCTGGCTCGACCATATGGACAAGAGGAACAAGGCGCGGGGCATGAAGACCAAGGACCTGCGAGCGGCCGCACACGCGGGGGTGAACACACAAGTGCACAACGCGAATACCGCCCGCGACGGCATCGCACGCGCCAGGCGTCGCGCTCGGAACCTTCGGCTGGCCTCGAGTGCGGATAGGGAAGCCGCGTTCGCCGCGCAGAATGTCGTGCATATGACAGGTCTGTCGTCCAATATCCCCTTCGCCCTCCAGATGGCCGGTGTCAGGCAGAGAGTCTTGCACCGGGCCTGGAACGCCACAACGGATGTCATCAAGCATACTGATAAAGAGCCGCTTCAGTCGGGTCACATCGGAAGTGTCGTTGCCGCTCACGGGCTTTTCGAGAACGATCTGGTGAACGGACATGATCCGCATATGATGATGGCCAGGTTCCATGCCCTGGAGGCCGTGGTCGATCGGTACCGAGGCGATTTCCCCGGTGGTGTCGCGCTCCGGAGCAACGAATTGGAAGAGCTCGGCAGATCGTATGTCTTGAATCCTGAGATGGATTTCATTACAAAATTGCAGAAAATTGCGAGCGGCGATACCTCGGATACGATCTTGGTGCACGGCGCCCATATTGCCGACGTCAACCCCGAACAAGCGGACCGGTTGGGGAAATGGATCACCAACGAGCATGCGCTTCGAATCCAGGCCGCCACCAATTGGGTGGCGCAGGATCCAACCGACCTCGAACGGGTTCGGGTGCTGCGTGCCGAGATCGACAACGGCACCCAGACAATCCAGTATCAACAAGGGAAGATGAGTACGGGTGCCAACTCGCTCGCGCAACCGGACACTGCTCACAGCCCGTTCATGCCGCCGGACCCGAGGCATCCCGAGGAGCCTCGCATACCGTGGGATTTGATAGATAATCTCAGAAACAGACGTCCGTGATCCGCACCGGGATTCGAAGCGTATGGCAACGGGTCTGAACGCACAGAAAGGTTCTCGATGATCGGTCGTCTCCTGACATTCATACTGATGCCGATGTGGGTATGGGTGGTGCTAGGGGGCGTCGGCGCCATGTTGCTGCTTTTGATGGGCCTGGTGCTGGTCATCGGCGGCGCCACCTCATCGATCGCGTCCGACCTGCATTACCAGTGCGACAGTGCGGTGGGGCCCGACCCCTCCGCGACGGTAACCGAGAGTCGCGCCTCGACTGTCGCGCGGCCGACGGCGCAGAGCGCGCCGACGGGCGGGTTGACCACCCTTCCCACCACCAACCCGTACGCGGAACTGACCATCGCCCCGGATGACACCGGCGCGTCCGACTGGCAGCGCGCCTGTGCGACGGCGTTGAAAGACGCGCCATATCAGGGTGTTCCGTTGCTGAACGGCAGTTCGGGTGTCGGCGCGGAGTGTGCCCGTCAGCTCGCCCTGGCCCAGGTGACGGCGAGCGGCGCGCAGAACGGCTCCGGTAGCCGCGTGGGCGCCGCGGAGTTCACCAGATCGGTGATCTACCAGGCCTCGGCAGCGCAATCGACGGGGCGATGCGCGGCTACGGGGGAGCAGCCATCCGCTACCGAGGGCGCCGGGCAAGCGAGCGGATCGGCGAGGCGGCCCTGTGGACAGGTTGACGGCGCGTCGGTAGTCGTGCTGCCGAACACCGTTGCGGCTCAGGGCGCGTGCGGCCAGCGGGTGGATCCCTCCGCGGTATCGGCGGGTGACTTGGTTTTCTGGAATTATCGAAGCAATGCGCCGACTCAGGTCGGCATCGCGGTCAGCGAGACACGGGTCGTCACAACCGATGCGACGACCGGCGAATTCGTCGAACTGGTCATCCCGAGCACGAACGACGTGCGGGTGAAGCGAGTGCTCGGCAGTGGAATGTGATGAGTAAGCGATGCCGCCAACAGAAGTAGAGCCCCAGATCGAGACCGGCGAGGAGCCCGAGGCGCCGCCGGGGCCGGTGACGCCTTGGTCGAACCGGCCGGATCAGCAGCGGCCACGGCCGGGCGGGGTGCCGGGGCAGCCTGGCAGCCCGTCTCCTGGACCGGGGCAGTCCGGCGCTCCAGGGCCGGGCCAGTCGGGGCCTGGTCAGCCGAATGGAGCAGGCGATCCCGGTCACGCGGGTTCTGCGCAGGCGAGCCCGGGTTCGTCTGGTCCGCCTGTGCCGGGTCATGCTGTGCCTGGTCAGCAGGGTGGTCCGCCGGTTCAGCAGCCGGGTCAGTCGGTTGAGGGTGCGCCGGGTGGTGTGGTGGCTCCTCGGGTGGAGGCGGCGCCGGGTGGGGGTGTGGGTCGGGAGCCTGAGCCGGAGCCGGAGCCGTTGGTGGATCCGGA